>NZ_NHSG01000259.1:0-17023 GCF_020024005.1 Streptomyces purpurogeneiscleroticus | reverse complement strand
GGCGGAGCAGTACCACCGCCCCGCCCGCCGGGCCGCGGCCCGGCGGGCGGGGCGGTGGTACTGCTCCGCCGGGTGCCGGGCCGCTGGACCGCCGCGGTGCTTCTCGGAGCCCTGTGGTGGTGGGCCGTGCTGCGACTGCTCTTCTGGCCCGAGGGAGCGGGGGTCGTGGAAGGTGCGATGGCAGCAGGCGGCTGGGGTCTGAGCCTGCTGCCGGTGCACTGCGTACCGCGCCGGGCGCGCCGAGGTGGGGGGCGCGTCGGCGCGGCGGGCTGGCACACGCGTGGCGGCTGCGTGGGCGCCCCGAGCGACTCCGCTCTCGCGGCGCGGTTCACGCAGGCATGGCGGCATGGACGCCGCGGGGGGCCGGGGCCGTCCTGAGAGAGGCCCGAGCGCTTCTTGCCTGCGTCATCTGCGTCAGGGAGTCGCGCCCGCGGGGGGATCGGGCTGGCAGCGGGGGCACCAGTACGTGACGCGGGCCTGTGGCCCGGGGGCCTGGTCCGCGACGCGGATCGGCGTCTCGCAGCGCAGACAGGGGCGGCCGGCGCGGCCGTAGACCCACAGGCGGCGGTCCGGGCGTGCGCTGGGCGTGGTCGTACGGGCGAGCCGCCGCTTGTTCGCCTCCAGCAGCCGCTTCGCCAGCGAGACCGCCCGGTCGGGGCGCGGCAGCGCACCCACCGGCAGCCAGGGCGAAGCGCGCAGCAGGAAGCACAGCTCACACTTGAAGACGTTCCCGATCCCGGCCAGGTTGCGCTGGTCCAGCAGTGCCTCGCCGAGCGCCCGGTCCGGGGCGGCCAGCAGCCGCCGCAGCGCCTCGTCCGGGTCCCAGTCCGGGCCGAGCAGGTCCGGGCCGAGATGGCCGACGACGCTGTCCTCGTCGGCGGTGCGCAGCAGCTCCAGTACGGGGAGGCGGTAGCCCACAGCGGTGCGCTGCTCCGTGGCCAGCACGGCGCGGATCTGGTGGTCGGGGCCGCCGCGCCAGCGCTCGCCCGCGCCGTACACCCGCCAGGCGCCGTCCATCCGCAGGTGCGAGTGGAGCGTCAGGCCGCCGTCGACGCGGGTGAGGAGGTGCTTGCCGCGCGGCAGTACCTCCCGTACGGAGCGGCCGGCCAGGTCGGTCGTGGCCAGCTTCGGTACGCGCAGGTCGGTACGGGTCAGCCGCCGCCCGGCCAGTGCCTCGTGCAGCTCCGCGGCGGCCCGCCAGACGGTGTCGCCTTCGGGCATGGCTCCATCATGCCGTGCGCGGCGCCCGGGGGCCGCTGGTCGCCTTCTGTGATGCGGCGGCCTCGCGCGGCTTCTGTGCGGCCGCCGCCCCGTGCGGCTTCTGCGCCCCGCCCCGTGCGGCCCGGTGGCGCGCTCATGTCCGCAGTCGCAGCCCCCTCGGTGTCGCGTGGAAGCCCGCGCTCTCCAGCTCGGCGGCCAGCGGCGAGGTGAGCGCCGACGAGCCGTTGATCCGCTCGACGGTGAGCGCGCCCACGAAGCCGTTCCGCACCGCGGCCGCGAGCGCCTCGAGGGCGAGCCGCACCCGTGTCCCGCCGCCGTCCTCCCCGGCCTGCCAGGCCAGTAGCGTCTTGCCGCCGCGCTCCATGTAGACCGCCAGCTCGCCGTCGACCACGACGACCAGCGAGCCCGCCTTGCGGCCCGGCTTGTGGGACGAGCCCTCCGGCGGCTCCGGCCAGGGCAGCGCGGCGCCGTACGCGTTGGCCGGGTCCGCCGCGGCCAGGACGACAGCGCGCGGGGTCCCGCCGCGGGCCGGCCCGGCCGGCTGCCAGGAGCCGCCGGGCGCGGTCTCCTCGGCCGTACGGTCCCGGCTCGTGCTGACCGCGCGCAGCCGGTCCACCGCGCCGTCCACCGCGAACTGCGCCGCGCCCAGCCCCTCGACGACGTACCCGCGGCGGGCCTGGCCGGTCTCCTCGAAGGCGGACAGCACCCGGTACGCCGCGGAGAAGCCGCCCTCGACGCCCTCGGCCGCCACCGCGCCCCGGGTGACGATGCCGTGCCGGTCCAGGAGTGTGTGGGCCAGCGCGTGCGCCCGGTGGGTGGGATCGGGCTCCAGTACGGGCAGCAGCGACCAGCGTCCGGCCACCGTGGGCGGCCCGGAGCGGGACGCGGTGGGGCGGCCCGTCCGGCCGGTGGCGGCGGTGAGGCCGCCGTACCGGCCGCGCGGGGTGGCCCGGCGGGCGCGGTGCGCGGTGGCCCCGGCCGTCCGGCCCGAGCCGAGCAGCGAGCGGAGCGGCGCGAGCGTGTCGTTGGTCAGCCGCCCGGACCAGGCCAGGTCCCAGACCGCGTCGGCCAGTTGGGGATCGGTGGCCTCCGGGTGCGTGGTCGCCCGTACCTGGTCGGCGAGCTGACGGAAGAACAGGCCGTACCCGGGGGCGAGGGCGTCCAGTACGGACTGGTGGAGCGGCGTCACCTCGAAGGGGTGCGGCTGCGGCAACAGGAGCGGCGCGGTGTCGGCCGGGTACAGGGCGATCCAGCCGTCCTTCCCGGGCAGCGCGCCGGCGCCCGCCCACAGGACCTCGCCCGTGGAGGTCAGCTCGTCCAGCAGGGCGGGCGAATAGCCCGCCACCCGGGAGGGCAGCACGAGCCGCTCCAGGGCCGAGGCGGGCACCGGCGCGCCCTGCAACTGTTCGACGGCGCGCATCAGTCCGTCGATGCCGCGCAGCCCCTGGCCGCCGACGCTCTGCCACTGAGGCAGGAAGGCGGCCAGCGCGGGCGGCGGCACCGGCTCCAGTTCGTGCCGCAGCGCGGCCAGCGACCGCCGCCGCAGCCGCCGCAGCACCTGTGCGTCGCACCACTCCTGGTGCACACCGGACGGCGCGAACTCGCCCTGGACGACCCGGCCGGCCCCCGCGAGGCGGTGCAGCGCCCCGTCGGTGACGGCCGTGCCGAGGCCGAAACGGGCGGCGGCCTGCTCGGAGGTGAACGGGCCGTGCGTGCGCGCATACCGGGAGAGCAGGTCGCCGAGCGGGTCCTTGACCGGCTCCATGAAAGACTCCGGGACGCCCACGGGCAGCGCCGTACCGAGGGCGTCCCGCAGCCGCCCGGCGTCCTCGATCGCGGCCCAGTGCTCGGCGCCCGCCACCCGCACCCGGATGGCGCGCCGGGCCGCGCCCAGCTCCGCCGCCCACGCGGGATCGGCGCCGCGCTCGGCCAGCTCGGCGTCGGTCAGCGGGCCGAGCAGCCGCAGCAGGTCGGCGACGCCCTCGGCGTCCTTGACCTTGCGGTCGTCGGTCCGCCACTGCAGCTCGCGCTCCAGGTCGGCGAGGACCTCCGGATCCAGCAGCTCGCGCAGGTCGGCCTGGCCCAGCAACTCAGCGAGCAGCCGGGAGTCGAGCGAGAGGGCCGCGGCGCGGCGCTCGGCCAGGGGGGAGTCGCCCTCGTACAGGAACTGTGCGACGTACCCGAAGAGCAGCGAACGGGCGAACGGCGAGGGCTCCTGGGTGGTCACCTCCACGAGCCGGACCCGGCGCGCCTCGATGTCCCCCATCAACTCGGCCAGACCGGGGACGTCGAACACGTCCTGCAGGCACTCACGGATGGCTTCGAGGACGATCGGGAAGGAGCCGAACTCGCTCGCCACCTGGAGCAGTTGCGCGGCGCGCTGGCGCTGCTGCCACAGGGGCGTGCGCTTGCCCGGATTGCGCCGCGGCAGCAGCAGGGCGCGGGCGGCGCACTCCCGGAAGCGCGCGGCGAACAGCGCCGAGCCGCCCACCTGGTCGGTCACGACCTGGTCGACCTCGCCCTTGTCGAACACGACATCGGCGGCGCCCACCGGCGACTGGTCGGGGTCGAACTCCGCGCCCGCCGCGTCCGGGTCGGTGTCCAGCAGGTCCAGGCCCATCAGGTCCGCGTCCGGCAGCCGCAGGACGATGCCGTCGTCCGCGTGCATCACCTGCGCGTCCATGCCGTACCGCTCGGTCAGCCGGGCGCCCAGCGCCAGCGCCCAGGGGGCGTGCACCTGCGCGCCGAACGGCGAGTGCACCACCACCCGCCAGTCGCCCAGCTCGTCCCGGAAGCGTTCGACGACGATCGTGCGGTCGTCGGGGACGTGGCCGCACGCCTCGCGCTGCTCGGCGAGGTAACTCAGGACGTTGCCCGCGGCCCAGTCGTCCAGCCCGGCTGCGGACAGCCGGGCCCGGGCCGCCTCCGGCTCCAGTGCGCCGATCTCCCGGAGGTACGCGCCCAGCGCCCGGCCCAGCTCCAGGGGACGGCCGAGCTGGTCGCCCTTCCAGAAGGGCAGCCGGCCGGGCACCCCGGGGGCGGGCGAGACCAGCACCCGGTCCCGGGTGATGTCCTCGATGCGCCAGGAGGTCGTGCCGAGCGTGAAGACGTCGCCGACCCGCGACTCGTACACCATCTCCTCGTCCAGCTCCCCGACGCGGCCGCCGCCCTTCTTGGGGTCGGCGCCCGCCAGGAAGACCCCGAACAGGCCGCGGTCGGGGATCGTGCCGCCCGAGGTGACGGCGAGCCGCTGGGCACCGGGCCGGCCCGTGACGGTGTTCGCCACCCGGTCCCACACGATGCGCGGCCGCAGCTCCGCGAACGCGTCCGAGGGATACCGGCCCGCCAGCATGTCCAGCACGCCGCTGTACGCCGACTCCGGGAGCGCCGCGAACGGTGCGGCCCGCCGCACCACCGCCAGCAGCTCCTCGACGTCCCAGGCGTCCATGGAGACCATCGCGACCAGCTGCTGGGCCAGCACGTCCAGCGGATTGGCCGGGACGCGCAGCGCCTCGATGGCGCCCTCGCGCATCCGCTCCGTGACCACCGCCGCCTGCACCAGGTCGCCGCGGTACTTCGGGAAGACCACGCCCGTGGACACCGCGCCCACCTGGTGGCCGGCCCGGCCCACCCGCTGCAGCCCGGAGGCGACCGACGGCGGGGACTCCACCTGGACCACCAGGTCCACCGCGCCCATGTCGATGCCCAGCTCCAGGCTGGAGGTGGCCACCACGGCGGGCAGCCGGCCCGCCTTCAGGTCCTCCTCGACCTGGGCGCGCTGCTCCTTGGACACCGAGCCGTGGTGTGCCCTCGCCAGCAGCGCCGGTGCCCCCTTGGCGGCGCCCGACTCGGCCATCAGCTCGGCCGGGGAGTGGTCCTCGGGCAGCGGCTCGCCCGTGGCGCGCTCGTACGCGATTTCGTTCAGGCGGTTGCACAGGCGCTCGGCCAGGCGCCGGGAGTTCGCGAAGACGATCGTTGAACGATGCGCCTGTACGAGGTCGGCGATGCGCTCCTCGACGTGCGGCCAGATGGACGGCTTGTCGCCGCCCGAGTCGCCGCCGTCGGGCCCGGTCTCCCGTACGGGCGAGCCGCCCAGCTCTCCCAGGTCCTCGACAGGAACGACGACCGAGAGGTCGAACTCCTTCCCCGAGGGCGGCTGCACGATCTCCACCCGGCGGCGCGGCGACAAGTAGCGCGCGACCTCCTCCACGGGCCGGACCGTCGCCGAGAGGCCGATACGGCGGGCCGGGCGGGGCAGCAGCTCGTCCAGGCGCTCCAGGGACAGCGCCAGATGCGCGCCGCGCTTCGTCCCCGCGACGGCGTGCACCTCGTCCAGGATCACCGTCTCCACGCCCGCCAGGGCGTCCCGTGCCTGGGAGGTCAGCATCAGGAAGAGCGACTCGGGGGTGGTGATCAGGATGTCCGGCGGGCGGTTCGCGAGCGAGCGGCGCTCGGCGGCGGGGGTGTCACCGGAGCGGATACCCACCCGGATGTCGGGCTCCGGCAGGCCGAGCCGGACCGACTCCTGGCGGATGCCGGTCAGCGGGGAGCGCAGATTGCGCTCGACGTCGACCGCGAGGGCCTTGAGCGGGGAGACGTACAGCACCCGGCAGCGCTTCCTGGGCTCGGCGGGCGGCGGCGTGCTCGCGAGGGAGTCCAGGGACGCGAGGAAGGCCGCGAGGGTCTTGCCGGAGCCGGTCGGCGCGACGACCAGCACGTCGGAGCCCTCGCCGATGGCCCGCCAGGCGCCGTCCTGCGCGGCAGTGGGCGCGTGGAAAGCCCCCGTGAACCAGCTTCTGGTCGCGGGGGAGAACGAATCGAGCGCGGTCCTCGCCATGACCCCATCGTGCCTCGGACCACTGACAATCGGCCGCCGGCGGCCGTTCCGCAGGGCGGACGCGCAGGTCAGCGACGGCACGCCCGGCGCAGAATGGAGGCATGGGGAGGACCGGCGGCGAGTGGGCGCGGCACTGGCGGTACGCCGGGCTGCCCGGACTCGATCTGCTCCGGGCCCGCTACGTACGGCACGCCTTCCCGCGCCACAGCCATGACGGCTTCGTGCTGGGCGCGGTCAGCGGCGGGATCGAGGAGGTCGGGCTGCCCGAGGGGACCGTACGGGCAGGCCACGGCAGCGTCGTCATGATCAACCCTGAGGTCCCGCACACGGCTCGGGCCGGCGTCGACGAGGGGTGGACGTACTCCACGCTCTACCCGTCCGCCGCCCTGATCGCGGAGATCGCCGCCGAGACCACCGCACTCCGGGGCACTCCCGGCTTCACCGAGTCCGTCGTCGACGATGCCCGCACCTCCCGGCTCATCCACGAGGTGCACCGGGCCGCGGAGGAGGGCAACGCGCTGGCCGCCGACAGCATGCTGAGGATCGCCGTGGCCCGGCTGCTGCGCCGGTACGGAGGGCCGCTGCCGGCCCGGACGCCCCGTGCGGCGGGTGCGGCCGGGGCGGCGCGGGCGCGGGAGATCCTGGAGGAGCGGCTGACGGACCCGCCGTCGCTGGAACAGCTCGCCGCGCAGCTGGGCACCAGCCCCTTCGCGCTGTTGCGCGCCTTCAAGAGGGCGTACGGCATGCCGCCGCACGCCTGGCTCACCGATGCGCGGGTGCGCCGCGCCCGGCGCCTCCTGGACCGCGGCACCACGCCCGCCGAGGCGGCGGTGGCCGTCGGCTTTACCGATCAGCCGCACCTGAACCGGCACTTCACGAGGATCGTCGGCGTACCGCCGGGTGCGTACCGGCGCGAGCGCGGCACCTCGTAGACGACGCGGCCTTCCCGGGCACGGCCCGCGGCGTGCAAGAACGTACAAGACCGCGGGGCGGTTCCTGCCTAGCGTGAGGCGCGTGACAGAACAGATCGAAGACACCGCACCGCCCGGGATACCGGGTGGGACGGCGGCCGCGCCCCTGAACGCGGCGCCGCGCAAGCCCGACGCCGCCGTCATCAGGGACGCGCTCGGCGTCGGCGTCGCCGTCGGCCTCTCCGGCTTCGCCTTCGGAGTCACCTCGGCGGGCGCGGGCCTCAGCGTGCTGCAGAGCTGCCTGCTCAGCCTCCTCGTGTTCACCGGCGCCTCGCAGTTCGCGCTGGTCGGCGCGCTGGGCGCGGGCGGCAACCCGTTGGCCGCCGCGGCCGGCGCCTTCTTCCTGGGCGCCCGCAACGCCTTCTACGGGCTGCGGCTCTCCGGGCTGCTCGGCTACCGGGCCCTGATGAAGCCGCTCGCCGCCCACTGGATCATCGACGAGACGTCCGCCGTCGCACTCGCCCAGCCCGACCGGCGCAGCGCCCGCCTCGGCTTCACCGTCACCGGGCTGTCGCTCTACGTCCTGTGGAACCTCACCACGATGGCCGGCGCGGTGGGCGCCGAAGCGCTCGGCGACACCGCCGCCTGGGGCCTGGACGCGGCCGCGCCCGCCGTCTTCCTGGCGCTGCTCGCCCCCATGCTGGAGACCACCGTGGAGCGCGCCGTGGCGGGCCTCGCCGTCGTCCTGATATTGGTCACCCTGCCGGTGCTGCCCGCCGGCGTGCCGGTCCTGGTCTCCGTACTGGCAGCCCCGGCTGTACTGCTGCTCCAGGGCGCCCGCTCCCGTAGGGCAGCACGCGCACAGGAGGAGAGCCGGTGAACACCTGGATCGCGATCGGCGCCACCGCCGTCGGCTGCTACCTGCTGAAGTACGCGGGCCTGCTGGTGCCCGCCGGCGTTCTGGAACGCCCCCTTGTGAAGCGGCTCGCCGCGCTGCTTCCGGTGGCCCTGCTGGCCGCTCTCACCGCGCAGCAGACCCTCAGCGAAGGCCCTCACCTCCTTCTGGACGCGAGGGTGGCCGGTGTCGGCGCGGCGGCCCTCGCCCTCGTACTGCGCGCGCCGTTCCTGTTGGTGGTCGCGGCCGCCGTGGTGGTCACGGCGGGGGTACGGGCGCTCGGCGGCTGAAACGGTGCGGGCGGGCGTGCCCCCGGTACGCCCGCCCGCACCCGGCGCACCCTCGTACGCCCGCCGACACCGGGTCCGCTACTCCGTGCCCAGCCGGCGCGCGTCCCGTTCCGGGCGCAGGAAGAGCGTGACCGCCACCCCGGCCGTCGTCACCAGCCCGGCCATCAGCACGTACGCGCCGAAGTACCCGGAGGCGACGGTCGTGCCCGCGTCCACGATGCGTCCCATGACGAGCGGCGCCAGCACGCCCGCCAGGGCGAACACACACGTCAGCGCGCCCAGGGTGACGCCGCGCCGGTCGGCGGGGGAGATGCGGGAGACCGCGGTCGCCGCGACCGTGAGGATGATGTCCGTGACGGCCATCGGCCCGAGCAGCAGGACGATCTTCAGCCACAGCACGTCCGTCGCGGCGAAGCCCACCATGGCCACGCCCGCCAGGATCATCACCAGGCCGGTCTTCACGCCGGAGGACCAGGGGAGGCGTGGCGGCAGCCCGGCCTTCGCCCGCTTGACCGACCACTGGACGAGCGCACCGTGGGCCAGCATCGCGGCCCCCTTGGACAGCGCGGACAGCATGATCAACAGGCTCGCGCCGCGCAACGAGAGCCCGCCCACCTCCTGGAAGTAGTCCGCCGACCAGGTCAGCCCGGCCGACAGCGTCCAGTACGCGGCGAACGAGCCCAGGGCAGCCGCCAGCCAGGTCCCCGACAGCAGCAGCTTCCGGTAGGGGACCCCGGGCACGGCCCCTGTGGCCGCGGAAACGGGCTCCGGTGTGCGCCGCCCGCCCACCGGAGGCGCCAGCGGGCCCTCCTTCCCGTAGCGCAGCCACACCGCCGCCCAGACGAGGCCGACGAGACCGACGACCCCGAAGGCCCACCGCCAGCCCCAGTGGTCGATGACCATGCCCAGGGTGGGCGCCGCGATGGCCACTCCGGCCGCCGCGCCGGCCAGCAGTACCGCGGTCGGCAGCGTGCGGTCCTTCTGTTCGAACCAGCCGTACAGGTGGTGCAGCGCCACCGGGGACGCCGGACCCTCCGCCGCGCCCAACAGGACGCGCGTGACCACCAGCACCCCGAAGCCGGCCGCACCGATCAGCATCGGCAGCTGCGCGGCCGACCACAGGAGCGCCATGCCCAGCAGCAGTACGGACGTGCGCACGGTGCGGGTGAGGAACGACCCGGCCAGCGCCGCCAGGCTGAAGAGCGCGAAGAACGCCGAGGACGCCGTGCCGAACTGCTCCCGGGTGAGCCCGAGATCGTGCATCACCGGGTTCGCGGCCAGCCCCATGACCGTCTTGTCGGCGAAGTTCACCAGCATGAAGGCCAGCAGCAGCCACGTGGTGCGCCAGGCCGGGCCCCGTTCGGCGGCGGCCGCGCCCGGTACGACGGCCGGCGCGGATTCGGCGGCGGACGTCACCGAAGGGCCTCCGGCGCCGTCCCGCTCTCCGCCGCTGAGCCGCACGCGCAGCCGTCCTCGTCCGCCACGACGCCTACCGAAATGCCGCCGGCCGCCCGCCGACGGCCCCCCTCGCTGCGCGTCAGCTCCGTGGTGACGTCGGACCCCTCGACCACGGCCGCCGACTCCGCAGCGGCCCACCGGAAGACGCCCTGGGCCATCGTGGAGGACTCGGCGGCGGCCCGCTTCGCGTACACCTCCGCGCGGACCCGGGCCACCTCGCGGTCCTTCGGCGCCGCCAGTGCCGCGGTCTCGGCCAGATGGGCGGCCAGCCGCAGCTCCCCGCGGCCCAGCAGGTCCGCCGCCCGGCGCGCCAGTACGACGGCGCCGCCTGCCGCCTCCGCCAGCTCGGCGGCCAGCTCCGCTTCGGGCGCGGGCTTGAGGTGCGCCGGGTTCTGGTCGTACCAGCCGCCCCACAGCCGCCACAGGTTGCGCACCACGAACTCCGGCTCGTCGTACGCGGGATGGAGGTACGGCTTCGCCAGCAGCTCGGCCGGGACCTTGACGCCGTGCAGCACCTCGTCCAGGCGCAGCCCGGCGTTCATCAGCTCGCGGGTCTGCGTGCACAGCGACTCCAGCAGCTCGGCGCTGTCCCCGAGGGCCTGCGCGACCCGGGGCGCGCCGACGATCGGCACGCCGTGCCCGGGGAGCAGCACCTCGGCACCCAGCTCCGCCATCGCGCGCAGCGCACGCGCCCAGTCCTCCGGATAGCGCTGCACCTTCTGGGGGTTGCCGGCGTTCGGTGAGTTCCAGATGAACAGGTCACCCGTGCACAGCGTCTTCAGCTCCGGAATCCACACGTAGGTGGCGTCGTCCGTCTCGCCGCGCGCATGGAAGAGCTCGAAGGTCAGGTCCCCGTAGCGCAGCGTGAGCCGGTCCCGGTACGTGGTGTCCGGGTAGCGGTAACGGGTCGGCCAGTTGAGCGCCGGAACCCCGAACTGCCGCCGGTTGATCCAGGAGTTGTAGCCGGCCGTCTCCGTGTACCGGTCGAAACGCGCGGCCACCGCCTCATGGGCGACCACCTCGGGCACGGCCACGCCCCGCGCCCGCGCGTCCTCGTCGAACGGGCCGACCCCGAAGACGTGATCCACGTGCCCGTGCGTGTAGACGATGCTGCGCACTTCTTTACGCGGCGTACTGTCCGTCGCCGCGCCGAACGCCGTCACCGCCGTGTGCAGCCGCCCGGCCGTGCGGATGTCCCCGGAATCCACCAGCACCAGCCCGTCCGACCCGGTGTCGAACACCGCCACGTTGGCGAATGCGGGCAGGAAGCCGGTCCGCTCGCCGATGCGCACCAGAGTGTCCCCCGTGTACGCCCCGGAGAGGTGGGCGAGCAGGGTGTCCTGTCCCTGCCAGACACGGTCCACATAGGCGAGATAGTCGTCGAGGCTGTGCTGCGTCATAGAAAACGGCTCCTTACGAGGTCGGATGCCGGCCGGTACGACAGGGGTCTTACGCGGTCGGGGCACCGAGTCTGAGCCGCGTACGCACCTGATGACATCCGGCGCCGTCACACCGCCCCGGCGCCGGTACTGTGACGCGTCACAACCTCGCCGCCCCTCCGGGGGACAGCGTGGGACCGCACTCGGAGGAAGGAGGCGCGCGTGCCGCTGTCCGATGCAGCCCGTGACCTGGCCCTGCGCTGCGAGACGCGGGTCAACGAACTGGCCCGCGAGATGTCCGGTGACGTGTTCGATCACATCCCCGGATACGCCGAACTGCCCGACGACATGAAGGACGTCGAAATCGCCGCCACCGCGCGGCACGGGCTGCGCCTCTTCATGCGGCGAGTGCGCGGCGGGGGCGGCCGCCGCGGCGACCACGCGCTCTTCAGGCAGCGCGCAGCGCAGCGCGCGGAGGAGGGACTGCCGCTGCATCTGTTGCTGCGCACCCACGCGCTGGGCACCTACGCCCTCTGGAGGACGCTGCGCGACGAGGCCCGCCCCGGTGAGGAGGCCGCCCTCGCCGAACTGGCCGACTTCCTCCTCCGCGGCCAGGACAGCGTCATCGGGGCGGTCGCCGAGACCTACCTCGACGAACGTGCCGCACTGGACGCGGAACGGCGCGAGGAACGGCGCACCCTCGCGCGTGCACTGATCGACGGCGCGCCCGCCGCCGACCGGGACGCGCTGGCGGAACTGGGCCTGGACGGCCCCGTCACGGTCCTCGCGCTGCGCCTCCCGCCGGCCGACGGCCCCGCCCCCGCGCCGATCGCGGTCCGCCGCGGCCTGCGGCGCCTGCAGACCGCCCTGGAGCGCGAATTCGGCACCGACGTACTGCTCAGCCTGGACGCCGCGGGCGGCCACGCGCTCGTACCGGGCGCACCGGAACCCGCCGACGGTCTCGCGCGGCGGCTGGCCCGCGCGTACGGCGGCCCGGTGCGCTGTGCCGCCGCACAGTCCGAGAGCCCCGGAGCCATCCCGCACGCCGCCCGTACCGCCTCCGAGGTGATCCGCATCGCGCACGCCTCCGGACGGCCCCCGGAGCTCCACCGGCTCGCCGACGTCCTGCTCGAGTACCACCTCTCGCGCCGCGACGAGAGCAGCCCGATGATCGCCGCCCTCCTCGACCCGCTCGACGGCCGCCCCGAACTGACCGACACCCTGCGCACCCACCTGGAGACGCGCCAGGACCGCCGCGCGACCGCACGGGCACTCGGGCTGCACCCGAACACCGTCGACAACCGCCTCGCCCGGATCGCCGAACTCACCGGCATCGACCTGGCCTCCCCACGGGGCACCACCCTGGCCCTGTGCGCGCTGCTCCTCAGAGACAGCGCTCCCGAACCGCCTTCACAGACGGCGCTCCCCGGCCGCTCGCCCTCGGGAGCGGATCATCCGATGTCGCGTCCGTAGGCGCGCAGCGTCAGCAGCGCCTTGAGGGTCACCATCGGGCGGCACTCCAACGTGGTGCTCGGCGCCCACGCCCGCCAGTTCACGGGCCAGCCGCCGTCCTCCTCCTGGAGAGCGGCGAGGTGGTCCAGTGCCCGGTCCATCTCCGCGTCCGTGAACCAGGCGCGCGCCGGGGACGTCGGTGTGGGCGCGTAGTCGTACGCGAAGTGATGCTCACCGGGCGCGTACCCCTCCGCCACCGGGATCTCGTGCGCCCGCTCGGGCTCCACGACGACCAGCCCCTGCTCCCGTACGAGCCGGCCCAGCCGCCCGGCGGCCGCAGCGGCACGCGCCCGGTCCGGCACGCCCTCCAGGAACTTCAGTGCGGCCTCCGCGCCGTACGGGTGCGTCTTCTCCAGGGACTCCACCGCCTGCCAGCAGTAGTCCGTCGCCCGGAACAGCCAGGCGTGCCACACCTCGTTCCGGTGCAGCAGGCCGACCACCGGGCCGGTCGCCAGCAGATCGCTCGGCGGATCGTCCACCACCGGGATCCAGGGCGCCGCGGGATAGCCGCGCAACGAAGGGTGCAGGGCGGGCAAGGCGCCTTCGGGGGTGGAGATGTGCGTCAGGTAACGGCAGATCTGTTCCACCCGGCGGCCCTCGCAGCGCCCGATGGCGTCCAGCACCCCGAGTGCGTGCGCGGTGTGCAGCGGCTGGCTCACCGGGCCGCGCAGGTCCGGCTCCAGGGCGTGCCCGTACCCGTTGTCGTCGTTGCGGTACGCGTCGAGCGCGGTCTCGACGGCGTCCGCGCTGCCGCCCAGGAAGTGATGTTCGAAGAGGCGCTGTTCCAGGACCCGCGCGGTGAGCCAGATGAAGCGCTCGGCGCGCGCCAGAGGGGTCGTCGGTGGGTTTGCGGTTTCGGCCATGGCCCGACGGTAGGACGGAACCCGCGGCCGGTCAGCGGCTCGCGCACGGCTGCACTCTCAGGGGCGGGATACTGGGTCCATGCGGTTGACGGACTTCTGGCAGCGGATGGCGGATCACTTCGGCGCGGCGTACGCCGACTCCTTCGCGCGCGACTACGTGATGTCCGAGCTGGGCGGCCGGACCGTCCACGAGGCGCTCGACGCGGGCTGGAGCGCCAAGGAGGTCTGGCGTGTCGTCTGCGCCGTCATGGACGTGCCGTACGAGAAGCGCTGACCGCACCGCACCACTCGGATCCGCGGCCACGCCGATCCGACGTGACGTGGGTCAGGGCCCGCGTTGTCCGACCCGTACGCGAGACTTGAGCCGTGTCCGCGACTCCGAAGCCCACCGGCCCCGACGACCAACGACCGAACGCTCCGCGCACCGCTGCGCAGATGCCGCGCTGGCTGCCGCGCGCGATGGTGCTGGCACTCGCCCTGCTGGCCTGTTTCCAGCTGGCGAGCTGGGCGTTCCACCAGCTCATCTCGCTGCTGCTGAACATCCTCATCGCGTTCTTCCTGGCGCTGGCCATCGAACCGGCGGTCGACTGGATGGCGGCGCGCGGCATGCGGCGCGGCGCCGCCACCGGACTGGTCTTCCTCGCCATCCTGGTCGTCGGAGTGGGCTTCGTGACGCTGCTCGGCTCCATGCTGGCGGGACAGATCGCCACCATGGTCGGCGAGTTCCCGCAGTACCTCGACTCCGTGATCAGCTGGACGAACGAGACCTTCCACACCCACCTCTCGCGCGTCGAGGTGCAGAACAACCTGCTGAAGTCCGACTGGCTGCAGCGGTACGTCCAGGACAGCGCCAACAACGTCCTCGCCGTCTCCGCGACCGTCCTGGGCTCGCTGTTCAACCTCCTCACCGTGGCGCTGTTCTCGTTCTACTTCGCGGCCGACGGCCCCCGGCTGCGCCGCGCGCTGTGCTCCGTACTGCCGCCCACCCGGCAGGCCGAGGTGCTGCGCGCCTGGGAGCTCGCGGTCGCCAAGACCGGCGGCTATCTGTACTCCCGCGGCCTGATGGCCCTGATCTCCGGCATCGCGCACTACGTCCTGCTGGAGATCCTCGGCGTGCCGTACGCGCCCGCGCTGGCCATGTGGGTCGGCCTGGTCTCGCAGTTCATCCCGACGATCGGCACGTACCTCGCGGGCGCGCTGCCGATGCTGATCGCCTTTACGGTGAACCCCTGGTACGCGGTCTGGGTGCTCGGCTTCGTGGTCGTCTACCAGCAGCTGGAGAACTACCTCCTGCAGCCGCGGATCACCGCGCGGACCGTGGACATCCACCCGGCGGTCGCCTTCGGGTCGGTCGTCGCGGGCACGGCACTGCTGGGCGCGGTCGGCGCGCTGATCTCCATCCCCGCGACGGCGACGCTGCAGGGCTTCCTCGGCGCGTACGTCAAGCGGTACGAGGTCACGGACGACCCGCGGGTGCTGGGCCGCGGCCGCCGCAGACGGGGCGCCTCCCTGCTGGCCAAGGTGCGGCACATCCTCCACGCGGAGCAGGCGAAGGCGCCGCTGGACGAACGCCGGCGGTCCGAGGACGGGGACCGGCCGGGAGAGCGGGACCGGGGAGCGGACGGGGAGCCCGGCACCGGCCGGCGCCGGGAGGGCGACGGGCCCGCCGACGACTGAGCGGTTCCGGGGCCCGGCCCGGGGCTCGGGCGCGGCGTGGTGCGCTTGACACCAAAATCGAACATCCATTCTTATGAGGGCTACGGCCCCTATTTTCTGGGGGTTCCCTGGAAGTTATCCACAGGTCGAGGCCGGGTCCGGGCGCATTGTCAGTGGCAGGCGTTAGCGTCATGGACGTGAAGCGATCGACTCAAGCGAACCGGGTGGAACCCATGGCAGGCACTGACCGCGAGAAGGCGCTGGACGCCGCACTCGCACAGATTGAACGGCAATTCGGCAAGGGCGCAGTGATGCGCATGGGGGACCGGCCGAACGAGCCCATCGAGGTCATCCCGACGGGGTCGACCGCGCTCGACGTGGCCCTCGGCGTCGGCGGCATCCCGCGCGGCCGTGTGGTCGAGGTCTACGGCCCGGAGTCCTCCGGTAAGACGACCCTGACCCTGCACGCCGTCGCGAACGCGCAGAAGGCCGGCGGCCAGGTGGCCTTCGTGGACGCCGAGCACGCCCTCGACCCCGAGTACGCGAAGAAGCTCGGCGTCGACACCGACGCCCTGATCCTCTCCCAGCCGGACAACGGCGAGCAGGCCCTGGAGATCGTCGACATGCTGGTGCGCTCCGGCGCGCTGGACCTCATCGTGATCGACTCCGTCGCCGCCCTGGTGCCGCGGGCCGAGATCGAGGGCGAGATGGGCGACTCGCACGTCGGCCTCCAGGCCCGGCTGATGAGCCAGGCGCTGCGGAAGATCACCAGCGCGCTCAACCAGTCGAAGACCACCGCGATCTTCATCAACCAGCTCCGCGAGAAGATCGGCGTGATGTTCGGCTCGCCGGAGACCACGACCGGTGGCCGCGCCCTGAAGTTCTACGCCTCGGTGCGCATCGACATCCGCCGTATCGAGACCCTCAAGGACGGCACGGACGCGGTCGGCAACCGCACCCGCTGCAAGGTCGTGAAGAACAAGGTCGCCCCGCCCTTCAAGCAGGCAGAGTTCGACATCCTCTACGGCCAGGGCATCAGCCGCGAGGGCGGCCTGATCGACATGGGCGTGGAGCACGGCTTCATCCGCAAGTCCGGCGCCTGGTACACGTACGAGGGCGACCAGCTCGGCCAGGGCAAGGAGAACGCCCGCAACTTCCTCAAGGACAACCCCGACCTGGCCAACGAGGTCGAGAAGAAGATCAAGGAGAAGCTGGGCATCGGTGTGAAGCCCGAGGACCTGCCGGCGGAGCCCGGCGCGGACGCGGCCGACACGCCGGCGGAGCCCGCCAAGGCCGTCCCGGCCCCCGCGGCCAAGGGCGCCAAGGCAGCCAAGACCGCAGCGGCCAAGAGCTAGTCCTCCGCCGTGACCCGCCGAACGCACTGGCCCGACAGCGGCGAGCACGACGCCGCGCCCGTCGCCGATGGCGGCATCCCGGACAGCGGTGGCCCGGCCTCGTCGAGGGCCGGGGACGGGCCGCCGCGCACACCCGAGGAGCAGGCGCGGGCAATATGCCTGCGCCTGCTCACCGGAAACCCACGCACGAAGAAACAGCTCGCGGACGCGCTGCAGAAGCGGGGCATCCCCGATGAGGCGGCAGAGGAGGTGCTCTCCCGCTTCGAGGAGGTCGGGCTGATCGACGACGCGGCGTTCGCCGGGGCGTGGGTGGAGTCCCGGCACCACAGCCGCGGCCTCGCCCGTCGCGCGCTCGCCCGGGAGCTGCGCACGAAGGGCGTGGAGTCGTCGCTGATCGACGAGGCCGTCGGACAGCTCGACCCGGAACAGGAGGAGCGGACCGCCCGCGAACTGGTCGACCGAAAGCTCCGGTCCACGCGGGGGCTGGACCGTGAGAAGCGACTGCGCCGCCTCGCGGGCATGCTCGCCCGCAAGGGCTACCCGGAGGGCCTGGCCCTCCGCGTCGTCCGCACGGCCCTCGAAGCGGAAGCGGCGGAGGACGAGGACGCGGACGCGGGGGCCGCGGACTTCCTCGATGAGTACATGC
>NZ_NHSG01000258.1:0-26665 GCF_020024005.1 Streptomyces purpurogeneiscleroticus | reverse complement strand
GCTTTCCCCGGGTGCCCGCCGGAGCCTGCGCATAACGCCCGGGCGGCGGCCCGTCCGGGCGGATACGGGAGCTCAGTGGGTCACGGGCGTGGACCAGCGCAGCACCGCGCCGAGGCCGCCGGGCGGCACCGGGTCGCGGTGGTGCAGCAGTACGGCCTGCGCGCCGTTGGCCACGGCGGACCGCAGCAGGGCGTCGTCGGCACGGGCCGGCGCGGGGTGCAGCTCGCCGAGGTACTGCATCTCCGTGCCGCGCACGGCCAGCTGGTCGGGGTCGGGGCCGACCCAGACCTCGCGGCCGGCGTCGCCGCCGTCGGGGCTGATCAGCAGCGTGTCGATGCGGTGCTCGCGGGCCGCCTCGACCAGGGAGGGCACGCCGGAGGTCACCGAGGACTCGCCGTCGCTGCGGCCCGCGCCGGTCTGGAAGCGCTCCACGGCGTCCATGACGTGGTCCTGTTCGAGCCCGGCACGTACCTGGGCGATGTCCCGGTCCAGCCGGGTGCTGTCGGCGCCGGAGGCCCGGCCGCCGTGCTCGCTCTCGTACGCGACGCCGCGCAGCCGGTCGGGGAGCCGGTCGCGCACCGCGCGGCGCTCCCGGGCGTCGCCGACCAGCAGCAGGAGGTCGGCGCCGGCGTGCTCGAACGCCTGGCTCGCGGCCTCGGCGATCTCCCCGGCGTTCTGCTCCCAGGTGTTCTCGACCTTGAGCTGGAAGTGCCGCTCGGACCAGTCGCTGCTGGTCGTCCGGTGCACCGGGTAGTCGGCGCCGCTGACCGTGCCCGCCCTCTCGTGCGCGGTGTCGCTGCGCAGCTCGAAGTCGGCGCCGGTCCGGTCCACGTACACCACGAGGCAGACGGGGTTCTCGCCCAGCGCGTCCAGCAGCGGGGCCAGCCGGGGCACCGGCGACCAGGTGGCGCCCCGCATTGTGGGCGGCCCGGCGAGCGGGGTGTCCAGGACGACCTCGCCGCCGGTGGCGAAGACGGCGCGGCCTGCGTGGGCCAGCGATTCGCCCGGCCTGCGGAGGGTGATCAGGGCGTCGTGCACGGCGCAGCAGGTGGCGGCGTCGGCGCCCTGGCCGGACAGCTGGTCGGCCGCTTGCTGTGCCGACAGCTCCTGCTGCTTGGCCGCGTCCTCCGTGCCGTGCGAGACATCGGCGTAGACGGACGCCCAGGGTCCCGGTCGTTCGATGAGCGGTTGCAGGAGCGAGAGTCGCATGGCGCTTCCTCCTCGGAATGGGGCGTTCACCAGGTACAAGGGCCGCGAAGGAGGCTTCGCGGGCCGTGGTATTCCGCTCTTCAGGGGCGTCGTCGCCGCGGTGGCTGAAGCGATGGCCGAAGCGGTGGCTGAGGGGGTGGTTCCATCACTCTTCGGGGTGCCCTCTTTGTCGCTGTTCATGCAGTTCGCGTTCGCTGCACCCCGCCGGTTCGAGCGGCCTCTCCGAGGCCGCCACGGCCCCGGAATCAAGGGGTTTTCGGGGCTCGCCCTTCTGGGCCAGCCAAGGTTTCTCCACCTCGGATAACGGTTACTTGGCGAGCCGAGACACATGCCCCCAGGCGCCCTCGTCGGCGACTCCAGCACGGCGCGGAGCGGGAAGGAGCCTACGGAGATGTCGGAGATGGCGGACAGGAAACAGGAGCAACGGGAGGGGTTCTACGCGGACGACGCGAGCGAGGGGCCACTGACCACCGACCAGGGTGTGCCGGTCGACCACACCGATGACTCCCTGCAGGTGGGCGAGCGCGGGCCCACGCTGATGGAGGACTTCCACTTCCGCGAGAAGATCACGCGCTTCGACCACGAGCGCATCCCGGAGCGCGTCGTGCACGCGCGCGGCTCGGGCGCGTACGGATACTTCCAGCCGTACCGGTCCTGCGCGGAGTTCACCCGGGCCGCGTTCCTCCAGGACCCGGACGTCAGAACGCCGGTGTTCGTCCGCTTCTCCACCGTCCAGGGGCCGCGCGGCTCGGCCGACACGGTGCGTGACGTGCGCGGATTCGCGACCAAGTTCTACACCTCCGAGGGCAACTACGACCTGGTCGGCAACAACTTCCCGGTCTTCTTCATCCAGGACGGCATCAAGTTCCCCGACTTCGTGCACGCGGTGAAGATGGAGCCGCACAACGAGATGCCCACCGGCGCGTCGGCCCACGACACGCTGTGGGACTTCGTCTCGCTGCAGCCCGAGACGCTGCACACGATCATGTGGCTGATGTCGGACCGCGCGATCCCGCGCAGCTACCGCATGATGCAGGGCTTCGGCGTGCACACCTTCCGCTTCGTGAACGCGCAGGGCAAGGGCACGTTCGTGAAGTTTCACTGGAAGCCCAAGCTGGGCGTGCACTCGCTGGTGTGGGACGAGGCGCAGGAGGCACAGGGCCGCGACCCCGACTTCAACCGCCGCGACCTGTGGGAGTGCATCGAGGCCGGTGACTACCCGGAGTACGAGCTGGGCGTGCAGCTGGTGCCGGAGGAGGACGAGCACAACTTCGACTTCGACCTGCTCGACGCCACGAAGATCATTCCCGAGGAGCAGGTGCCGGTACAGCCCATCGGGCGGATGGTGCTCAACCGCAACCCCGACAATTTCTTCGCCGAGACCGAGCAGGTCGCCTTCCACACGGCCAATGTCGTCCCCGGTATCGACTTCACCAACGACCCGCTGCTCCAGGCCCGCAACTTCTCCTACCTGGACACCCAGCTGCTCCGGCTGGGCGGCCCGAACTTCGCGCAGATCCCGGTCAACCTGCCGGTGGCGCCGGTGCGCACCAACCAGCGCGACGGCTTCCACCAGAGCAAGATCCACCGCGGCACCACCAGCTACACCAAGAACTCCCTGGCCGGCGGCTGCCCGGCGGTGGCCGGTGCCGACGAGTCGGCCTTCCGGCATCTGACCGAGGCGGTCTCCGGGCACAAGATCCGCAAGCGCAGCGACAGCTTCCAGAACCACTACAGCCAGGCCGCGATGTTCTGGCACAGCATGACCGAGTGGGAGCAGCGGCACATCGTCGAGGCGTACCGCTTCGAGCTGGGCAAGGTGAACGCGAAGGAGGTCCGCGCGCGGGTCGTCGAGCAGCTCGCGCGGGTCGACCACACCCTGGCCGTCTCGGTCGCCGAGGGCATCGGCGTGGCCCCGCCGGAGCGTCAGCAGACTCCGGAGGTGACGCCCTCCCCCGCGCTGAGCTTCGAGAACAACCGCGGCGACGGCTCGATCGCCACCCGTCAGATCGCCGTCCTCGTGTCGGACGGCGTGGACGCCGACCAGGTCGACACGATCCGCTCCGCACTCTCGGCGAAGGGCGCGAACGTCGAGGTCCTCGCGCCGCAGGACGGCGAGTTCACCGGCTCCGACGGCGTCACCCACCCCGTGGACCGGGCGCTGCCCACCGTCGCCTCGGTCCTCTACGACGCGGTCGTGCTGCCCGGCGAACCGGCGTCCGTGCCCCGCACGGCCCAGGACCCGGCAGTGCTGAAGTTCGTACGGGACTCCTACCGGCACGGCAAGGCGATCGCGGCGCTGGGCACCGGCATCGAGCTGCTGAAAATGCTGGAGCCGACCCGGCTGCGGACCGCCGACGAGAACGAGCACACCGTCTCCGACGAGGGCGTCGTCACGCACCACCCGGTGGGCCCGGCGAGCGAGCAGTTCGCGCAGGCGTTCATCGAGGCGGTCGGCGCACACCGGCACTGGAACCGGCCGCCGCTGCGGCTCTGACCGCCCGGCCGCCGCGGCTCCGGCCGCCTGGCGGCAGGCCCGCCACCGGCGCCGCACGCGCCTCAGCGTCGTGTGCGGCGCCGGTGGCTGGTGTCGCACCAGGGGTAGCTCTTGCTGCGCCGGCACCGGCACAGGGCCACGCAGAAGCGGTCGGAGGAGACGACGGTGCCGTCCTCCAGCCGCACCTCGACCGGTCCCTCCACCAGCAGCGGCCCGTCCTTCTCGAGGGTGAGGCGGCGTACGGCGCGGGGGTCCGC
This sequence comes from Streptomyces purpurogeneiscleroticus, assembly GCF_020024005.1. Classification (NCBI taxonomy): domain Bacteria; kingdom Bacillati; phylum Actinomycetota; class Actinomycetes; order Kitasatosporales; family Streptomycetaceae; genus Streptomyces; species Streptomyces purpurogeneiscleroticus. The sequence goes on along the minus strand of NZ_NHSG01000258.1, from coordinate 22,702 downwards.
CGGTTCAGAGGCTTCGCTCGGCACGGATCACCACCAGCTCTTCCTTCTCCTCGTCGGGTGCCACCAGGCCCTGGCCGTGCAGCCAGCCCTGCCGCGACCGCAGGACCGGCCCGAACGGCACACAGCGGTGCTCCACCACCACGGCGTCCAGCCCCGCTTCCCGCAGCAGCCGCAGCGAGGGCCCGGTACCGCTGAGCGCGGAGTGCACGAGCAGCAGGACGCCGCCGGGCGCCAGCAGCCCCGGCGCCTCCCGGCAGATGCGGTCCAGCACCAGCCGCCCGTCGTGCCCGGCGTCCCAGGCCCGCGCGCTGCCCCGCCGGGGCAGCACCGCCTCGGGCGCCGGGACGTACGGCGGATTCGTCAGGATCAGGTCGAAGCACCGGCCGGCCACCGGCCCGAAGAGGCTGCCGCGCAGCACCCGTACGGGCAGCCGCGCCAGCCGGGCGTTGAGCCGGGCCGCGAGGACCGCGCGCCAGGAGATGTCGACGGCGGTGACCTCGCCGCCGCGCCGGGCCGCCGCGAGCGCCAGCGCGCCGGTACCGGTGCCGATGTCCAGCACCTGCGCACCCGGCACCAGCGGCTCGCGCTGCAGCGTGTCGGCCAGCAGCGCCGTGTCGTCCTGTGGGGCGTAGACCCCGGGAAGTGTTATCAGAGGCACAAAACAGAAGTACCCGGATAAATCGCTTTCAACGACCGGGGTGCGGGAGGCGTCACGGTACGTGCGCGAGGTCCGGCCCGAGTGCCACCCGCAGTGACGACTCCCCCGCCTGCCAAGCCGCCAGCAGCCGTTCGCCGAAGCGGTCCTCCAGGAAGCCGGTGGCGTCGATACCGAAGGCCACATCCCGCTCCAGGTGCGGCTCGGCCGCCAGCAGCCCGTCGACGACCTCGTGCCGTACGACCTGTTCGTGCACCGCGTCGGCCTCGACGTGCTCGGTGTAGAAGAACTCGGCGGCCGGGCCCGCGCCCGCGCGCCGCATCGCCGCGGCCAGCCGGCGGGACGCGGGCGAGGAGGTCACCTCGACCGCGGCGAAGTGCCCGACGAGCGCCCCGCGCAGCGCCCGGTGCAGTCCGAAGAGGGACATCAGGTTGACCAGGGCGAGCATCTCCGCGCTGCCCGCGTCGAGGTAGCGCCCGTACGCGGTGTCCAGGCCGAGGTCCGTCATCAGGTCGGCGAAGAGCTGTGCGTGTACCCGCTCGGCGCGCCCGCCGCCGAACTCGTCGAACTCCACCGCCGCCATCCCCGCCTTGGCCCGCCCCCACAGCCGCGGCAGCACCCAGGCGTGCGGATCGGCTTCCTTGAGGTGGTACAGGCTCCGCTGGGCGGCGTACTCGCGCAGCTGCTCCCGGGTGCCGGAACGTTCCAGTACATGGGGCACGCCGTCCCCGCCGACCGGCTCGACCAGCAGCTCGTCCAGCGCTTCCGCCGCGCTCTCGTGCCGCGTGGCGTCGGCCCGCAGCGCGTCGAGGAAGCGCCGCTCCAGCACGGCGCGGAGGCGCAGCAGGTCGGGGTCCCACTCCAGCGCGGGGTCCACGCCGGCGAAGCCGCGGTAGTGCAGTTCGTAGGCCACATACAGCCCCAGCTGCAGGTCGTCGCCGTACGGATCGGCGGTGGCGGCCGCGTCGCCGGCGGCCGGCGGGCCGCCGCCGCGCAGCGCGCTGATCACGGCCGCCGAGACCGGACCCCGGTCCCGCGGCAGCTCGGGGCCGGTCGGCTCGTCACTCATCGCTGTACTCCACCCCTGGACGTCGTCGGTGACTCTCACGGCCACCGGGTGCCCGTCACGCCTGCGGTGTCACCTCGACGCGCACCAGGCGGCAGCAGCGCTGCAGGATGCGGGAGACGTGCATCTGCGAGATGCCGACCTCCTCGGCGATCTGGCTCTGCGTCATGTCGCGGAAGAACCGCAGGTAGAGGATGGCGCGGTCGCGCGGCGGCAGGGACCGGAGCACCGGCGCGGCACACAGCCGCTCCTCGACCAGCTCCAGCTCCGGGTCCTCGTCCCCCAGGAAGTCGGCGAGGTGGAAGGAGTGGCCCGCGTCCGTGCTCATGGGGCACTCCAGCGACAGCGCCGTGTACGCCCCCTGCGCCTCCAGGCCCAGCACCACGTCCTCCTCGGACAGGCCGGTGTGCTCGGCCAGGTCGCCGATGGTGAGGGAGCCGGAGCCGTTGCGGAATTCCAGCGCTTCGCGCGCCTGGTGGACGGTGGCCCGCAGCTCCTGCGTGCGGCGCGGCACGTGGACGGCCCACAGGTCGTCCCGGAAGTGCCGGCGCAGTTCACCGAGGATCGTCGGGATGGCGTACGCGGGGAACGGCGTGCCCGAAGTCGGGTCGAAGCGGTCGACGGCCTTGAGCAGGCCCACCGCGGCGACCTGCCGCAGGTCCTCCTCGGTCTCGCCGCGCCCGCTGTAGCGGCGGGCGAGCCGGTTGGCCATCGGCAGCCAGCCGCAGACGATCTCCTCGCGGATCCGCTTCCTGACCGGCCCGTCCGCCAGCTCGGCCAGCTGGGCGAAGGCGGCGTCGGTGTCCGGGGCATCCTGATGGCGGCGGAGCGCGGTGGTGGCGGCCATGGCCCTTCCCTTCCGTCGGGATTCCGGCACCGGCAGATCCGCCGGGAACAGCGGCTTTTACCGACCGTTACCGGCTGCCGGCCAGTTTTTACTTTCCGGCTGAAACACTTGTTTTCCAAACCACCGGCCGGGTACCCGGACATACGAGCACCGCCCGGCGGCGAATCCTCGGCTCACTGTCCACATTTTCTCACTTCGCCGCCCGGCGCACCGTGGGCGCCGTTTTCCGCAGCCGTTCACCGGCGCGGTGCGGCGGAAGCGCCCTGGCAGCAGCGCGCGCAGCCCCGATACGGCTCGGAAATCCCCACTCGGCCGAATGTGTGACACGTGTCGTTTCCGGTATTGGCGGGTACCCGGCCGACATGACCAGCTATGAGTCCCTGGCGGCTCCCAACCGCGATCTGCTCGTCGGCATCGGTCCGGCCGTAGTGGGCATCCTCGTCGTGCTCCTGCTCATCGGCGCCGTGGCCCTCGGCCTGCGGCGCAAGCGGTCCCGGCCGGCCGCCCCCGAAGAACAGCCGAAGGCGCCCAAGGACCCGCGCGGATACGAAACGGGAATGCGCACGGGTGATGAGGTCACACCGGACGGCCACCGCCGCACCCCGTACGAGTTCGACGGCACCCGCGGCACGCGCCCGGACGAGGAGGGCAAAAAGCCGGGGAAATGGCAGGAGGGCCACAGCGGCTCCTTCGGTAACGGCTGAGGTCCCGGGCGGGCGGCGCCGGTCCGGCGTCCGCCCGTAAGGCGACCGGGCGCGGAGAACGCGACCGGCCGCATTCAGTCATGCCTTTCTCCGCCCATTCCCATACCGTTCGGCGCCGCTCCGCCGAACGGCTGAACAACCGGCCGCGGGACGGCCGCGCGGTTCCTTTCCGGATTGTCTCCGAGCCGCACCGGTTAGCCATCCAGGCAAGTCATGAGCGGCGGCCGGGCCGGGGGCCCGGGAGGGAGTCCGGTACAGGTGTTCCGACGGCGCGGGGCCCGGTCGGCAGAGCGGGCCGAAGGGGCGGCCGGCACCGGGTTCACCGCCCTCGACCGGCGGCTGCCCCTCGCCGAGGGCGGCAAGGCGCTGCTCCGCAAGGCATTCCCCGACCACTGGTCCTTCCTGCTCGGGGAAATCGCGCTCTACAGTTTCGTGGTGCTGGTGATCACCGGCACCTATCTGACGCTGTTCTTCGACCCGAGCATGGCGGAGACCGTCTATCACGGCCGGCACCTTCCGCTGGACGGCACGCGGATGTCGCACGCGTACGCCTCCACCCTCGACATCAGTTTCGAGGTGCGCGGCGGGCTGCTCATCCGGCAGATTCATCACTGGGCGTCCCTGGTCTTCCTGGCCGCGATCGGCACCCATCTGTTCCGGGTCTTTTTCACCGGGGCTTTCCGGCGGCCGCGCGAGCTGAACTGGATGGTCGGCGTCACGCTTTTCATGCTGGCGATGCTGGAGGGTTTCGCCGGTTACTCCCTCCCGGACGATTCGCTCTCCGGCACGGGGCTGCGGACCGCGAATGCCATCGTGACCTCCATTCCCCTCGTCGGCAGCTATCTCGATTTCTTCCTCTGGCAGGGCGCATATCCCGGAACGGCCATCATTCCGCGGCTCTACGTCATGCACATCCTGCTGGTCCCGGGAATCATCGTCGCGCTGCTCAGCCTGCATCTGCTGCTCGTGGTGACCCTGAAACACACGCACTGGAACAGGCCCGGCCACACCAACAGGAACGTGGTCGGACAGCCGATGGTCCCGCACTTCACCGCGAAGACCACCGGCCTCCTGCTGATGATTTTCGGCGTACTTTCCTGCCTCGGCGCGCTCGCCCAGATCAATCCGGTCTGGGACTACGGCCCGTACCGCCCGGATCAGGTGTCCACCGGCGTCCAGCCCGACTGGTACGTGGGATTCCTGGAGGGCGGCCTGCGGCTCATGCCGCCTTTCGAGACGAACCTGTGGGGCCACACGGTGATGTGGAATGTCTTCATTCCCACGCTCGTGCTCCCCGGCCTGCTGTTCTTCGCGCTGTACCTCTATCCCTTCTTCGAGCGCTGGGTGACCGGGGACCGCGCGGAGCACCATCTGTGCGACCGGCCGCGGAACCGCCCCACCCGTACGGCGCTCGGCGTGGCCGCGCTCGTCTTCTATGCCGTGCTGCTGCTGGCGGGCGGCAACGACGTCATCGCCTACTCCTTCCGGATCTCGGTCGACGCGCTCACATGGGTGCTGCGGATCGCCCTCGTCCTCGGGCCGGTCGTCGCCTTCTGGCTCACCAAGCGGCTCTGCCTCGCCCTGCAGGCGGCGGACCGCGAGCTGCTGACCGAGGGTGAGGAGACCGGGGAGGTGACCCAGAGCGTCTACGGGGCGCTCGGCGAAGGGCACACCGGCGTCTCCGCCGAGCGGAAGTACGTCATCCTCGTCCGCGACGTACCCGAGCCGCTGCCCCGCCCGGCGGCCGGTCTCACCTCGCGCGGGCAGCGGCTGCGGATCGCGCTGAACGGCTGGTACTACCGCGATCACGTCCCGCTGCCGGCCGACCCCGAGCAGCGGCTGGAGATCGGCAAGCGCACCGCGAGCCCGGACCGGGAGCCGGCCGAGGCGCCGGACACCGCTCAGTAAGAACCCGTCAGCGGTCGTGGAACTCGAAGACCATCCCGAAGGCGCCCGCCATCAGCAGGCCGAAGCCGATCAGGAACAACCACAGCCCGAAGACGATGCCCAGTCCGGCGACCGCGGCGCCCAGCGCGGTCAGCGGCGGATAGCCGCTCTTGGGCGGGAAGAAGTCCAGCCGGCCGGCCCGGTGCATGACCTCCCCCCGCCGGTCGTCCTCCGGCCGGGCCCCCTTGCGCCGGTGGTTCATCGCGCAGAAGACGGACACCACCGCGGCCATCAGGCAGGACACGGTCAGCGCCGCCACGCCCGCCGGCTCCAGGGTGGCCAGCGCGTACACGACGTCCACGACGAAGAAGAACGCCGCGACCCCGCCGAACAGATATGCCTCGGCCTTCATCGGCGCTGCTCTCCGTGGGTGTCGGGGGTCGGCTCCACCGTTCCGTGCTCCCCCGCCGCCGGCCGGTACGCCTCGGGATGGTGCAGGTCGAAGGCGGGCGAGTCGGAGCGGACGCGGGGCAGCGCGTGGAAGTTGTGCCGGGGCGGCGGGCAGGAGGTGGCCCATTCCAGTGACCGGCCCCAGCCCCAGGGGTCGTCCACGCCGACCTTCGCCGCGTACTTGGTGGTCCGCCAGACGTTGTACAGGAACGGCAGCGTGGACAGCCCGAGGAGGAAGGAGCCGAGGGAGGAGACGGTGTTGAGGGCCGTGAAGCCGTCGGCCGCGAGGTAGTCGGCGTACCGCCGGGGCATGCCGTTCGACCCCAGCCAGTGCTGGACGAGGAAGGTGACCTGGAAGCCGGCGAAGAGCGTCCAGAAGTGGATCTTCCCCAGCCGTTCGTCGAGCATCCGGCCGGTCAGCTTGGGCCACCAGAAGTAGAAGCCGCCGAACATCGCGAAGACCACCGTCCCGAACAGGACGTAGTGCAGATGGGCGACGATGAAGTAGGTGTCGGTGACGTGGAAGTCCAGCGGCGGGGAGGCGATCAGGACACCGCTCAGCCCGCCGAGCAGAAAGGTCACCAGGAAGCCGCCGGCCCACAGCATCGGCGTCTCGAAGGACAGCGAGCCCCGCCACATCGTGCCGATCCAGTTGAAGAACTTCACGCCCGTGGGCGCGGCGATGAGGAACGACATCAGCGAGAAGAACGGCAGCAGCACCGCGCCCGTGGCGAACATGTGGTGGGCCCAGACGGTCGCCGAGAGCATCGTGATGGCGATGGTCGCGCCGACCATGCCGACGTAACCGAAGACCGGTTTGCGGCTGAAGACCGGCACGATCTCGGTGATCACACCGAAGAACGGCAGCGCCACGATGTAGACCTCGGGATGCCCGAAGAACCAGAACAGGTGCTGCCACAGGACCGCCCCGCCGTACGCCGCGTCGAAGATGTGCGCGCCGAACTTCCGGTCCGCGAGCAGCGCGAAGAGCGCGGCGGTGAGCACCGGGAAGGCCAGCAGGGCGAGGATCGAGGTGAAGAGCACGTTCCAGGTGAAGATCGGCATCCGGAACATCGTCATGCCGGGCGCGCGCAGGGTCATGATGGTCGCGACGAAGTTCACCGAGCCCAGTGTCGTGCTGAGCCCGGACAGGATCAGGCCCGTCGCCCACAGATCGCCGCCCTCCCCCGGCGTGCGGACGGCGCCGTTGAGCGGCGCGTACGCGAACCAGCCGAAGGACGCCGCGCCCTGCGGCGTGAGGAAGCCGGCGACGACCATCAGGCCGCCGAAGAGGAACAGCCAGTAGGTCAGCGCGTTCAGCCGCGGGAAGGCGACGTCGGGCGCGCCGATCTGCAGTGGCATGACGGCGTTGGCGAAGCCGGCGAACATCGGCGTCGCGAAGAGCAGCATCATGATCGTGCCGTGGATGGTGAACAGCTGGTTGTACTGCTCGGCCGTGACCAGCTGCAGTCCGGGGCGGGCCAGTTCGGTCCGCATCAGCATGGCCAGCAACCCCGCGAACAGGAAGAACGCGAAGGACGTCACGAGGTAGAGGTTGCCGATCACCTTGTGGTCGGTGGTGGTCAGCCAGCCGCGGATCCGGCTGCCGGTCTCGATCCGGCGCCTCGCGGCGGCTGCCGCGCGCGCCTGCCGCTCAACGTGGACCACCGAGAGCCTCCGTCCGACCGGTCCGACATCCGCCAGCCTGTCACCACCTGGGGCGTTTGCCGCGGTCCGCAGCGCCCGGCGGCCGGCCGCCACCCGTAAGGAGCACCCACGGTTCGGCGCACGGTCAGGTCATCGGCACCTCTTCGTCACGCAATGATCGCGAGGCGGGGTTTCGCTGCGTGCACATACGCCGCAAGAATTGCCTGGCGCACCATGTGCCACTCTTACCCCCCACTTTTGAAGAGGTCATCCGCCCATGTCGCATCTGGACCGCCGCCGCTTCCTGCAACTCGCCGGAGGCACCGCGGCCTTCACCGCGCTGTCGGGCAGCATCGCCCGCGCCGCCGCGATCCCGGCACAGCACCGCTCCGGCACCATCGACGACGTCGAGCACATCGTCGTACTGATGCAGGAGAACCGTTCCTTCGACCACTACTTCGGCTCGCTCCGCGGTGTGCGCGGCTTCGGCGACCCGCGCCCCGTTTCGCTGCCCAGCGGCAAGACGGTGTGGCACCAGTCGGACGGCACGAAGGACGTGCTGCCGTTCCGGCCGGAGGCCGACAACCTCGGGCTGCAGTTCATCCAGGACCTCAACCACGACTGGGCCGGCAGCCACAAGGCGTGGAACGAGGGCAAGTACGACCAGTGGATACCCGCCAAGTCGGCGACGACGATGGCGTATCTGACGCGTGAGGACATCCCGTTCCACTACGCGCTCGCCGACACCTTCACCATCTGCGACGCGTACCACTGCTCGCTGATCGGCTCCACCGACCCCAACCGCTACTACATGTGGACGGGGTACACCGGCAACGACGGCACCGGCGGCGGCCCGGTCCTCGGCAACGAGGAGGCCGGGTACAGCTGGACCACCTACCCCGAGCGGCTGGAGAAGGCCGGCGTCTCCTGGAAGATCTACCAGGACATCGGCGACGGGCTCGACGCGGACGGCAAGTGGGGCTGGATCGACGACGCGTACCGGGGCACGTACGGCGACAACTCGCTGCTGTACTTCGACCAGTACCGCAACGCCAAGCCCGGCGATCCGCTGTACGACAAGGCCCGCACCGGAACGAACGTCAAGCAGGGCGACGGCCTCTTCGACCGGCTGAAGGCCGACGTCAAGGGCGGGAAGCTGCCCAAGATCTCCTGGATCGTGGCCCCCGAGGCGTTCACCGAGCACCCCAACTGGCCTGCTAACTACGGCGCTTGGTACGTCTCTCAGGTCCTGGACGCGCTCACCTCGGACCCCGAGGTGTGGAGCAGGACGGCCCTCTTCCTCACCTATGACGAGAACGACGGCTTCTTCGACCACGTCGTGCCGCCGTACCCGCCGTCCTCCGACTCCCAGGGCCGCTCCACCGTGGACGTCGGCCCGGACCTCTACAAGGGCGGCAAGGGGTACGCGGCGGGACCGTACGGCCTGGGCCAGCGGGTGCCGATGCTGGTCCTCTCCCCCTGGAGCAAGGGCGGTTACGTCTGCTCCGAGACCTTCGACCACACCTCCGTCATCCGCTTCATGGAGCGCCGCTTCGGCGTCCACGAGCCCAACATCTCGCCCTGGCGCCGCGCCATCTGCGGCGACCTGACCTCCGCCTTCGACTTCGCGCACCCCGACACCCAGCCGGTCACCCTCCCGGACACCGAGGGCTACCGCCCGCCGGACGGCGACCGGCACGACGACTACGTCCCCAAGCCGCCCGCCAACCCCTCCCTCCCCCACCAGGAGAAGGGCTCCCGCCCGGCCCGCGCCCTGCCCTATGCCCCGCACGCCGACGGCTCGGCCGACGCCGCGGCCGGGAAGTACACACTCACCCTCGGCGGCGGCGACAAGACGGGCGCGGCCTTCTACGTGACCGCGGGAAACCGCGGCGACGGCCCCTGGACCTACACCGCGGCGGCGGGCAAGCCGGTCACCGACACCTGGAACACCGCATACTCCAAGGGCGTCTACGACCTCTCGGTCTGCGGCCCGAACGGGTTCCTGCGCGTCTTCAAGGGGCCGGGGAAGACCGCGGGCCCGGAGGTGACGGCGCGCCACGACGGCACCACGGGCAACGTGCAGCTGACGTTCACCAACGCCGGCCGCTCCGACGTGGACCTCACGCTGGCCAACGCCTACGGCGGTCCCGACGAGACCTTCAAGGTTGGGGCCGGCGCCACCGTCACCCACACCGTCGACCTGCGCCCCAGCAAGCGCTGGTACGACCTGACGGTGACCTCCGAGGCCGACGCGGCGTTCCTGCGCCGCTTCGCCGGCCATGTCGAGACCGGCGAGGCGGGCGTGAGCGACCCGGCGATCCGCACGGACTGACCGGCATACGCGGCGGTGGGGCTATCCCCAGAGGGACTGCGCCACCGCCGCGCCCACGAACGCGGCCCCGAGCCCGGCCACCACGCTCGCGGCCGCGTTGGCCACGGCGAAGAAGCGCGCGCCGCCCTCGGCCAGCCGCAGCGTCTCGTACGAGAACGTCGAGTAGGTGGTCAGCGCGCCGCACAGGCCGGTGCCGAGCAGCAGCTGTACCTGGGAGGAGACGGCGCCCGCGGAGACCGCGCCGGTCAGCAGCCCCAGCAGCAGGCAGCCGACGACGTTGACGCTGAAGGTGCCCCAGGGGAACACCGTGTCGTGGCGGGCCTGGACGGCACGGTCGGTGAGGTAGCGCAGCGGGGCCCCGGCCATCGCCCCGACGATCACGAGCAGCCAGTTCACCGCGTCCGACCTCCGAGGATGCGCCGGGTGCCGGTCGCGGCGGCCCACACCGCGATCAGCGCGGTGAGCAGCGTCAGCGTCAGGTACGCCAGGCCAGTGGCGGCCTGCCCGTCCTGGAGCAGGCGCTGGATGTCCACGGCGTACGTGGAGAACGTCGTGAACCCGCCGAGCACGCCGGTACCGAGAAAGGGCCGGACCAGACGGTGCATGGACGGGACCCCGCCGACCACGGCCATGAGGGCGCCGATCAGGGCGCAGCCGAGCACATTGACGGCGAGTGTCGTCCACGGGAAGGCGCCGGGCGGCGTGGGCCACAGGAGTGAGGCGCCGTAGCGCGCCACGGCTCCGACGGCGCCACCGAGCGCGATGACGGCCACGACGGGTCCCTGCCGTTCCGGCAGGCCAGCGGGCCGCTGTGGGACGTGCAGATCGACGTCGGAGTCGACCGGTTCGTTCAGCTGGGAGGGGTGGGCTTCTGACACGTGTGCACTCTCAAAACGTCCGTCCGCCACGGGTGTGGCGGACGGACGTGACTGTAGAGGAGGGGAAGCCCCACTGCATCGGCCCTACTGCATCGGGAAGATGTCCCCGCTGCCCATGCTCGACTCCTGCTCCGCCTGGCTCTCCAGCTTGCGGGCCTTCTCCTGGAGCCGCTTGCGGTCCTGCGGGTCGCTGGTCCGTTCCGCGGCCTGGGACAGCTCCTTGGCCTTGTCCCGCATCTGCCGGATCCGGCCGCCGACCTCACCGTCCATGCCCATGTTCACTCCTTGCACGTCCGAGACACCACGTCCGAGACACCCGTCCGAGAGAACGGGCGGGCCCTCCCAGCGAACCAGCTCTCCGGGCCGGCCGCATCCCGGAAGGGCCGGCCGCCTTCCGGGAGAGGTCAGCCCGGCCAGGTACCGGTCATGCGCCGGGTGGCGGTGGCGCCGCCGCGGTCCATGGCGGCCTTGACGACGGCGAAGATGGCACCCTGCAGCGCCGCTGCCAGCAGCACTTCCTTCCAGGTGCGCTCCTCGTCTCTGGCGCTCGGGGTGTCCTCCTCGTGCCCGATCCGCTTCCACGTCTGCTTGAACAGCGCCCCGGCGATCATGCCGCTGCAGGCGCCCAGCGCCACTCCGACAGGCGTGTACGCGATCTTCGCTGCGTTCATCGGCTCCTCCTGCCACGGGTGCTGCAACGGGCGGCCCCCTGGAGGCGACGAACGCTCTGTGCCGCCTTGCCGCCCTGCTGCTGGCGCCGGCGCACCTGAAGCCAGACGAGGACCGCGGCGGCGGCCACGACCAGCGCCGGGACGGGGCCCCGCTGCGCCGCGTGGGCGGTGCTGTCCTGGAGCCGGGCCCGCGAGTGGCCCATGGCCTCCTGGACCTTGGCCTTGGCGTCATCGGCCTTGTCCTGGGCCTTGGCCTTGGCGTCGCCGGCCTTCTCCTTCGCGCGCGCCTTCACGTCCGCCTTGGCGGCCAGCTCCTCGACGGTCCGGCCCAGCTCCTCGCGGGTGTGCTCCACCCGCTCCCGCAGCTGCTCCGGAGTGGGGGACTCGGACGCATGCTTGTTCTGGGATTCAGCGGTCATCGGTGGGCCTTCTCCTTCATCTCGGCGACATCGGCCTTGACGCCGGCGATCGCCTCCTCGGGCATCGGCGGGGTCGCCCGGGCGATCTCCTTCTTGCCGGTCAGCGCCAGGATTCCGGCGACCGCGAGGAGCACGCCGGTGATGATCAGGGCCGATGCCCAGACCGGCAGTACCAGCGCGAGGGCGGCGATCATGGCGACCACCAGGGCTTCCAGCCCGAGGAAGCCGAGCAAGCCGGCACCGCCGAACATCCCGCCGCCGCGGCCGAACCGCTTGCCCTTCCGCGCCATCTCCGCCTGCGCCAGCTGCAGTTCCTCGCGTACCAGCTGCGAGACCTGCTGGGAGGCGCGGGAGACCAGCTCGCCCACCGAATCCTCGGTGTGCTGCGGCCCCGGCGCCGTGGCCGGATACGTGGGCGGTGTGCCGCGTACCGGCGTCCGCCCCTCGGGCTGCCGCGTCCTCCCGGAAGTGCTCGTCACCGTTTTCTCAGCAGTACTCATCACCGATCATCTGCCTTTCCATGGCCGCGTCGGGTGCGGATCACGCTTCGCCGGGGGTTTCGGCCCGCCGGCGTTCCTCCTCGCTCCACTTCGTGGTGTCGCGCGGCTCCACGTACGGCTCCTCCTGGTCGGGATGGCCACCGGCGACCGCCCGTTCCCGCGCCAGTTCGGCGTCGAATTCCAGGCCGAGCAGGATGGCCAGGTTGGTGATCCACAGCCAGACGAGAAAGATGATCACGCCGGCGAGGGTCCCGTACGTCTTGTTGTAGGAGGAGAAGTTCCCCACGTACACCGCGAAGCCGGCGGAGGCCAGCATCCAGATGACCAGGGCCAGGAAGCTGCCCGGGGTCACCCACCGGATGCCGCGGCTCTTCGCGTTGGGCGCGCCCCAGTAGAGGAAAGCGATCATGGTCGTGACCAGAAGCACGAGGACCGGCCACTTGGCGATCGACCAGACCGCCAGCGCGGTGTCGCCGAGCCCCAGCGCCGAGCCCACCTGCTGCGCGAGCCCGCCCGTGAACACCACGATGAACGCGCTGACGAGGGCCAGCAACATGAGCACCACCGTCAGGGCGAGCCGCAGCGGCAGCACCTTCCACAGCGGGCGGCCCTCGGCGACGTCGTAGACGGCGTTGGACGTGCGGATGAACGCCGCCACGTACCCCGAGGCCGTCCACAGGGCGATCAGCAGGCCGACGACCGCCACCAGCGAGCCGACGCCCGCGTTGCCCTGCAGCTGCGTCACGGCGTTGGTGAGTACCCGCCGTACGGTCCCGGGCGCCAGCTGTTGCAGCGTGTCCAGCACCCGCTGCACCGTCGACTCGCCCACGATGCCCAGCAGGGAGATCAGTACGAGCAGTGCGGGGAACAGCGAGAGCACGCCGTAGTACGTCAGTGCCGCCGCCCGGTCGGCCAGCTCGTCGTCCTTGAATTCCTTGACCGTGCCGCGCAGCACGGCCCACCAGGATTTCTTCGGCAGGCCGGTCGGCTCGTCGGGCGCCCGGTGCTTGACGAGCGGGTCGGGTCCCGGCCGGCCGGTCGATTCCGCGGACGGTTCCGTGCGCGAGGCCGGTTCCTGGCGCAAGGCCGGTTCCGCACCTGTTTCCTTCCGCGCTGCGGGTATCCGGGCCGCCGGTTCCCCGGGGCCCTCACCGGCGCGGTGAGCGGGGCCCTCCCGGCCCCCCGGTCGCGTTGTCCGTGCCATACGTCGTGGGTTACCGCCCGCCCCGAACCGAAACGGATTCCGCACCGCGGTCTCCGCGCCGGGTATTTCACCGGAAAACGGTCCGGGGCGGGCGGGAAAGGGCCGCTCAGCCCGCCCTGGCGGCGGATCCTGCCGCGGCCGGTACCGCGAAGGCGGCGCCGGCCGTGGCCCCGTTCACCGTGACGGCCAGCGTGGCCGTGCCCGCGCGCAGGGCGGTGAGCCGGCCCGTCGCCGGATCGTAGGCCGCCACATGGCGGCGCTTGGCGTCGGCCGGATCACCGATGTACAGATTCGGCGAGCCCGTCCAGTCCGCGCTGAGCGGGAAGCCGACCGGCACCCGGCGGGCGCCCGGCCCCTCGCCCTGCAGCACGGTCGCCCGCACCGCGTCGGAACTCCCCGCGGGCAGTTCGGCCGGTGCGGTGAGCGTGAGGCCGTCGACATGGGCGCGCGTCTGGACGGACACCCAGTCCGGGCCACCCTCCCACGGCCGGGCGCGGCTGCGTTCCCGCTCCTCCGCCGGCACCCGGTCCACGCCGACCATCGACCAGCCCGTGAACCCGCCCTCGCCGGCCGGTGCCGCGGGCGTCTTCCCCGAGTTGCCGTTGATCAGGTACGGCACGCCGTCCACGTGCGAGGCGTGGAAGACCCCGACGTGGGAGCCGATGAGCGCCGCGCCCTTGCCGGTCGTGCGCCGGAAGTCGGCGAGCCAGTTCTCCAGCAGCGCCGCCTCCTTGCGGTCGCCGAGCTGACTGCCCTGCTGCGGGGTGGGGTCGCGCGGCGGTACGTGCTGGACGACCATGACCGAGCCGATACGGGGATCGCGCGCCGCCCGGTCCAGTTGCTCGCGCAGGTTCTTGATCTGCGCGAACCCGCCGCCGCGCAGCCGGAGGCTGGAGGTGTCCAGGGTGAGGAAGCGGGTCCCGCGGTGGTCGAAGGTCCGCTGTGCCGCGCCGAATTCGGCGGTGAAATTGTCGATCCTGCCGCCCATCACCTCGTGGTTGCCCGGTACGTAGTACCAGGGCAGCGCGTCGCCCAGCTCCTCCTCCAGGATCTTGCGGGCGAACCGCAGGTCCTCGGGCGCGCCCTCGTCGACCAGGTCGCCGTTGATGACCAGGAAGTCGGGGCGGGCGGCCTTGATCTCCCGCAGGGTGCGCCGCGCCTGGGCGACGATCGGGCTGTCCGGCGAGCGGGCCACGAACTGCGCGTCGGACATCACCGCGAACCGCCAGTCCCGGCCCTCGGTCTCCGCGGCCGGGTCGATCAGCGGGTCGGGCCGGGCGGGCTCGGCCGGCAGGTCCACGGACGGCGGGACCTGCGCCGTCAGGCCGTCCAGGACGATCCTGCCGGTGTACTGGCGGCCGGCGCCGGTCTCCGCGAGGTAGAAGCGGTGCACCTGCAGCGGATGGGCGACACCCGCCGGGACCGCGAAGTCGATATGCCGCCATCCGGTCCGGGTGACGTACGGGCCGCGCAGCAGGACGTCCGAGCCCGCCGCGTCCTTGAGGTGGAGGGTCGGCCAGGCGCCGTGCCCGTCGCCCTTGAGCCACAGTCCGAAGGACTGGGCCTGTCCGTCGACGGGGATCCGCTGCGGCGGAGTGGCGTAGGCCGCACGGGTGGCGGTCGACTGTGTGAAGTCGTACGTCATCTCCAGGCCGGTGCCGGTGTGCCCGTCCGGCGTGGCGGCGAGCGATCCGGCGGCGCGGGCCTGGCTGAACTTCCAGTCGGCGGCGTCGTCGAAGGAGGCCAGCGCCTTCTCGGTGAGGCCGACGGTGACCGCGAGTACGGTACTGCGGCCCGCGACGGTGGCCTCGACCTGCCCGGCGGCCCGCGCGCCACGTGCCTTCACGGTGAACGTCCCCGTCCTGGGGTCCGGCGTGATGTCGAAGAGGGACCGGTCGTAGTCGAGCGTGACGTCGGCGGGCTCGACGGGTGCGCTGCTGCCGTGCGCGTCCAGCCCCACCAGGCCGAAGTTCCCGGTGGCACGCTCGTCGGCGAGCCCGACGGTCCGGTTGGTCGGCACGATCCGGTCGAGGTCGTCCAGGACGGTCAGCCGGATGCTGCCCCGCGCGTCCCCGCGCCGGGCGGTGACCTCGGTACTGCCGCTCCGCCCGGCGGTGAAGACGCCGTCCGCGCTCACCTCGCCGATGTGGGAGCCGGACGACCGCCATCGCGGCGCGCCCTTCGCCGGGCCGTACGTCTCGTCGTACCCGGCGGCGGACAGACGGCGCGTCAGCCCGGGGAACACCCGCTCCGGGTGGCCGCCCCGTACGGGGTCCACGCCCGGCGCGCCGCCGGCGTCCATGGCGGTCTCCACCCAGAAGCCGGTCAGCTCGCCGCTGCCCTGCGGCGCGGTGAAGGCCAGGCCGTTGGGCACCGTGCGCTCGCTGCCGTCGGACGGGCTGTTCTCCACCTGTACCGCGTCGCTGCCCGGCTCGCGGGCGACCAGCGAGGAGGAGCCGCCGCCGTCGAGGTTGAGCGCACTGTAGGAGCCGGCCCGCTGCATCATGAGGCCGAGTTCGGTGAGGGTGACGCCGCCGCTGTCGGCCTGCCGGCCGTCGACGGTCATGATCTGCATGGTGCGGCCGTCCTTGGAGAAGCCGACGGCGGTGCGCGGCGCGGCGGCGTTGTTGCCCTCGCCCTCGTGGCCGACCGGCTGCCCGTCGACGACGAGGAGTTCGCGGCCGCCGACGGCGGTGCGGGGCACCGGTCCGCCGTCCGTGCGCGGCCGGTACTCCATGGCGACCGGGTCGCCGACCGCGAGTCCGGCGAGCCGGTCCGCGCCCTGGTCACGGCCGATCAGTACGGTGCTGCCGGCCGGAATCGGGCCCTCGCCGGGCTCTGCGCGCACGGCGGTGACCCTGCCGTCCGCCACGGTCACTTCGGCGGTGCGCCGCGCGCCGTCCACGGTGAGGGCGCGGTCCGTCTCGCCCCACCGGTCGGTGTAGGCGCCGATGCCGTCGGCCGGCACATTGGCGGCGTTGAGGGCGCCGAGCGGGTGGGTGCCGTCGGGGAGCGTCAGGGTGCCGTCGAAGTAGAGCTGGAGGACGCGGCCGGCGTCCGCGGGGCCGATGCCGATGGCGCGGTGGCTGCCGGTGGCGGGCGAATGCGTCGGGCGGCCGTCGGCGATGCCGGGGCCGAGCGGGGCGCCGGTCTGGTTGATGTCGAAGAAGTCGCCGTTGATGGCGGCGACGGTGCGGCGGCCGGGCCCGGCGTCGTGTGCGGCCGCGAGTTGGGAGACCGGCGCTCGCGCGGCGACCTTTCCCGGGTAGAGGTAGTCGGCCTTGGCTCCTGCGGTCAGGTCGACGGAGAGCGAGTCGACACGGAGCCATTTGTCGGACTCCAGCCGGTCGTACGACGAGAGCCGGATGCCGGGGGCGACGGGCCGGGCGGTGCGGGCGGTCTCCAGCCCGTCGCCGTCGGCGACGGACGTGGGCGAGGGGGCTCCGGTCGCGGCCGGCGGCGCGACGGGCCGGAGCATCTCGGCGGAGGTACGGGGCAGGGGTTCGGGCGGCGCTGCGGCGGCGGCCGGGACGGCGGCGCCCAGCAGCAGCGCGGAGACTGCTGCGAGCACCGCCACGGGTCTGGCGGACACAACAGGGGGCACGGCAACTCCTGGAAGCGGACGGCACGTGCACTCTGCACGCGCTCAACCGCCCAGCATCCCGGTGCACATGACGGCCCACCAGAGCCCCGGAGTGCGGTGCCTGGTGAGGTACCGGGCCTCAGGCGTCGGCATGGGGCCGAGCGGGGCTGAGCCAGTGCACCGCGGTCCGGTCGGCGTGCGGGGCGAGCAGGCTCCGCAGCTCCTCGGCCGCGGCCTTGAGAAGGTGGCCGTCGCGGTCGGCGTGCAGCGTTTCGAGGACGAAGGCGACGTGGGTCGAATCCTCGGTGACACGGGTGCGGTGGGCGTCGCGGTGGTTCCAGTGGCGGGTCAGGACACCAGTGGTGTCGGCGTAAATGATCTCGCCGGGCTTGGGGTTCTCCACGGTGCCGGGCTCACCGAGCGGCGTGAACTCCTCACTTCCCCCCGCGTAACGGATCTCGACGTCACCGGTGACGTGGGCGAGGTCGAAGGCGCCGGCGGGCAGCCCGTGGCGGACGGAGACGGCGTTGTACGAGTCGACGGCCGGGTTGATGCGCGGCAGCGCCCCCTTCTTGGCCATGCGGCGGCCGAGCGCGTCGACGCTGGGACGGATGCGACGGGGGTTGGTCCCGAAGGAGCGGTAGGCGGTGTGCCACGCCTCGATGCGGGGATCGGTCTCATCGGCGGGCTGCCAGGCTCCGTCGGCGAGCTGCTGCTCCAGGTCCTCCAAAGCGGCGGCGGTGTCGGCCCAGGGCTCGCGGCCGCGCAGGCCCGCGGCGGTGACCAGGGCGATGAGGGTGTCGGGGAAGGCGTCGGCGACGGCGGGGCCGATGCGGAAGGCTGTCATGGGCGGGTTTCCGTTTCCTGTGTGCGTGGGGTCAGGGCTTCCAGGGCCCGATGCGGTCCAGGCGGCGCAGCTGCTGGCGTGCGGTGGGTACGTCCAGGCCCTGGGCGCGCTCGCTCAGCCGGTCCGCGACGGCGGCGCGCTGCTCGACGGGCTTGTGGTCGTCGTACTTGAACTTGGCCAGCACTTCGGTGACTTCGAGGCGCAGCCCGCGGATGCCGGGCAGCATCCGTCCGTAGGGCGGCTGTTCGGCGTCCACGGGGGCGTGGTCGCCGTCGGGCTGGAAGTGGGCGAGCTGGCGGCGCAGCAGTTCGGCCTTGGCTTCGGGGTCGTCGATGATGTGGGCGCGGCAGGCGAACCGGACGGCCGCGTAGTAGCTGGTGGGCACGCCGTCGGTGGGCGGAATACCGGGCTTGGCGCGCCAGGGGCCGGGAATGAAGGCGTAATCGCCGATGACGGTGAAGGTGACGTTCGGGTCGTGCTCGATCGCCCGCCAGACCGGGTTGGGCCGGGCGAGGTGGATCAGCAGCTGGTTGCCGTCGGTGGTGAAGTGGGTGGGAACGACGGCGGGCGGTTGGCCGGGCAGGCCGTTGACGCTCAGCTGCCCGAAGTCATGGCCGTCGGCGATCCAGGTCTGCCATTCGGCCTCGTCCAGGCCGGCGTCCCAAGGCTGGATGAACATGTGCGTCTCCTTGCGTGGTGGGCTGCGGCTCAGGTGAGGGCCAGGAGGCTGACGGCGACAGCGGCGGTGCCGAGGCCGACGAGCTGGCTGCGATGGATGCGTTCCGCGAGCACACCGCGGGCGAGCAGGACCGTGCCGGCCGGGTACAGAGCGGTGATCACGGCGACGACGGTGAGGTCGCCGCTGCGGGAGGCCAGCAGGAACAGCAGGTTCGCCACCGAATCCAGCACACCGGCGCCGGCCGACATCGCGTACGCGGGCTTCTCCGCGCCGAGCCTGCGGTACATGATCCCGGCCGCGATCAGGGTGACGGCCGAGGAGACCGCCCGGCCGACGATCAGCGGGCCCACCCCGCTGTCGGCGGGCGCCTGGTGCAGAAAGACCAGCTGAAGGGCGATGGCGGCGCCCGCGCCGAAGGCGAGCAGCAGCGCCGTACGGGACGGGCGCGCCGACCCTGCGCCGTGCCCTGCGCTGACCAGTACGACCGCGACGAGCGCGAGCGGCAGGCCGATCAGTCCGGCGAGGGCCAGGTGCTCGCCCTGCAGCAGCCCCACGGCGACGGGCAGCGCGGCGGACACCAGCGCGGTCACGGGCGACAGCACGTTCATCGGGCCGATCGCCAGCGTCTTGTACAGCAGGGCGAACGCGGTGGCCGAGGCGACACCGGAGGCGGCACCCCAGCCGAGGGTGGCGGCGCTGAACGAGGCGCCGAGCACCGGCCACAGCAGCAGTTCGACCGCGAGCGAGGCCGGCGCCGCGACCATCACGGTACGCAGCACATGTGCCTTGCGGGCGCCGAGACCGCCGAGGAAGTCGGCGCAACCGTAGGCGAGGGAGCTGCCCAGGGCCAGCAGTAGAGCGATCACAGTTGCATCCCTTACTATCAATGGAACGACTGAACCGTACAACGGACCGACCGCCGCATGTCAACCAAACGACCGCGCGGTACATTCCAGCGGTCCACTGACCCACTCATCCACTGGCGAAGATGGTGATCGGATGGCAGAGACCGAGGCAGCCTTGCGGACGCTGGCGCACAACGTCCGGGCGGCCCGCACCCGCGCGGGCCTGTCGCTGGACGAACTCGGCCGACGCGCCCAGGTCAGCAAGGGCGCCCTGGTAGCGCTGGAGAAGGCCCAGGGAAACCCGAACTTCGCCACGCTGGTGCGGCTGGCGGACACCCTCGGCGTCTCGGTCTCCGCGCTGCTGGAGGGCCGGACCGAAGGGCGCGTACGCGTCGCCTCCGCCGACGACCTGACCCCGCTGTGGACCGGCCCCGAGGGCGGCGAGGCCCGGCTCATGCTGACCACCTCGGGACCGGCCCCGGTCGAGGTCTGGCGCTGGAAGCTGGAGCCGGGCGAGGAGTACCCCAGCCACCCCCACCAGGCCGGCGTCGTGGAGACCGTCAGCGTCACGTCCGGCCGGATGACACTGGTCGTCGACGGCACGGAGCACCCCGTCGAAGCCGGCCAGACCGCCACCTTCGACGGCGACGCCGCCCACACCTACCGCGGCGCGGGCACCGGGACCTGCCACCTGATCATGACCGTCCACCTCCCGCCCGGCCCGGGCTCCCCGTCCTGACCCGACTGCTTGCTTAGGTTGGACCACCGAACCCCTAGGCCCGACGCACCGGAGAGCACCCCGTGAAGATCTACATCACCAGCGTCTTCGTCGATGACCAGGAAAAGGCGCTGCGTTTCTACACCGACATGCTGGGCTTCGAGAAGAAGCACGACATCCCGATGGGCGAGGCCCGGTGGCTGACCGTGGTCTCGCCGGAAAACCCCGAGGGGACCGAGCTGCTGCTGGAGCCCTCCGGCCACCCCGCGGTGCAGCCGTACAAAACGGCGCTGGTCAAGGACGGCATCCCGGCCACCTCCTTCGCTGTGGACGATGTACAGGCGGAGTACGAGCGGCTGCGCGGGCTCGGGGTGCGGTTCACCCAGGAGCCGGTGGACATGGGCACGGTCACCACCGCGGTCCTGGACGACACCTGCGGCAACCTGATCCAGATCGTGCACACCAAGTAGGCACTCGGCCCGGGCTGCGCATTACTCGAACGGGGCGATGCCGGTGTCCAGATCGGTTTCGTAGCCGGCGCGGAAGGCGAGCCGGTAGGCGTCGTCACCGAGGGCGGCGCGGGCCTGCTGTTCGCAGGCATGGCGGGCGGCGATCCAGGCGGGGATGCCGACCTGCCACCGGCCGCCCAGGGCGTCCCACAGCTGCTGGGCCAGGCCGAGCAGCCGGGCGACCTGCACACTGCCACCTTGGGCGGCCGCGGCCCGGGCCAGCACGTCGAGGGCCATGGCCATGCCCAGGCTGTCGTGCAACCGGTGCTTGACGTCCAGAGCCGACCGGGCGTGCTCCTGCGCGGCTGCCGGCCGGCCGCGCGCCAGCTCGGCCTGAGCGCGGAAAAGATCCCCCCAGGCCCGGAGACAGCGCTCGCCCAGCCGGTCACAGACGACGGTCAACTCGTTCAACGTGGCCATGGCTTCCTCGATACGCCCCATGGTGATGAAGGCATGGCTGTCGCACATCAGGGCCATCAAGGTGAGCAAGGTGGGCGGTTTCCCGCGTCCTTGCGGGACGCGCAGCTTCTCGGCCAAGGACAACGCCGGTACCAGGTCACCTTGCAGGATCGCCGCGTACATGGCCAGGGCCGCCGCAAAGAACGATTCGGTGTCGCCGAACTGCCCGGCTTCGGCGGCGCACTCGGCGGCCAGGGCCTCGATGCCGGTCGCATCCCCCAGGACAGACAGCGTCACGCCGCATGCGTGCAGCGCCCGGATCCGGACCGGGCTGGGCCGAGGGTCGGCGGCCAGCGCCCGTTCCAGGTAGTGCCTTCCTTCCTTGGGGAATCCGCAGCCGTGCCAGACGAACCACAGTGTCCCGGCCAGTTCCAGCGCGGTGCGGCCCTCCGACTCGGCCAGGGTGAACTCCAGGGCGACGCGTAGATCGTCGTGCTCGGCGTTCATCCGGTCGCTCCAGGCGAACTGGTCGGGCCCGATCCAGGCGGCCTCCCCGGCCCGGGCCAGCCGCAGGTAGTGGTCCCGGTGCCGGCGCCGCAGCGCGTCCTCTTCGCCCAGGCGGCGCAGCCATCCGGCACCGTACTCACGGAGGGTGTCCAGCATCCGGTAACGCTCGCCGCCGCCGGTCGGCGCCCAGGTCAGGATCGACTTGTCCGCCAAGGCGCCCAACAGGGCGGGGATCTCCTCGGTCGGCAGCCGGCCGTCGGCACACACGGCGAGGGCCGTCTCCGCGTCGAAGGCGCCGGCGAAGACGGACAGCCGCGCCCACAGCAGCCGCTCTGCCGGGGTGCACAGTTCGTGGCTCCAGCCGATGGCCGTGCGCAGGGCCTGGTGCCAGGGGGGTACGGCACCGGCCACGATGCCCTCGGTGTCGCCGAGGACGGCAAAACGGTCGTCGAGCCTTGCGGTCAGTTCCCGTACGGGCAGCTCGTCCAGCCGGGCCGCGGCCAGTTCCAGGGCCAGCGGCAGGCCCTCCAGTCGTCGGCACAACCCGATCACATCGGCCCGGTTGGCGTCGGTGACCGTGAAGCCGCGTACGGTCTCGGCGGCCCGTTCGACCAGTAGCGTCACCGCATCCGCCGAGCCCGCCGCCGGGCCGTCGGTCTCCGGGACCGGCAGCGGCTCGACCGCGAGCACCTGCTCGCCGACGACGTCCAGGACGCGGCGGCTGGTGGCCAGGATCCGCAGCCCGGGTGCGGCCCGTAACAACACCTCGACGGCCATCGCGCAGGCGTCGGTCAGATGCTCGCAGGTGTCCAGGACCAGCAGCGTTTCCCGCTCGGCGAGATACTCGGCGAGTACGTCGAGCACGGGCCGGGCTGTCTGGTCCACCAGCGGCAGTGCATCGGCGATGGTGTGCGCCAGCAGAATGCCCTCGCTCAGCGGCGACAACTCGACCAGCCAGGCGCCGTCCCGCAACCGGAACTGGAACTCGGCGGCGACAGCCCGGGCGAGCCGGGTCTTGCCGACGCCGCCCACGCCGGTGAGGGTCACCAGCCGGGACCGCTCGCACAGTGCCCGTAGGGCGTCCAGTTCCGCCCTGCGGCCGATCAGCCGTGTCGTCTCGGCAGGCAGGTTTCCGACCGGTTTCCCAGCCCGCGACCGCTCCGTCGTCATGCCGCCGTGCCACCCCGCACCTGTGCCGTTCCCTGTGCCGAACAGCAGTGTGCCAGCCTCTCTCACGGAGGGTCGCCCATTGTCCGAATCTGAGGACAGGCTCAGCCGTCGACAGCCTCGGCGCCGGCCTGGCCGCCGCGGCAATGTCCCACTTCCTCAAGAGCCCCTCCGACCCCAGTACC
>NZ_NHSG01000257.1:0-2668 GCF_020024005.1 Streptomyces purpurogeneiscleroticus | reverse complement strand
GCCTCGCCGACCTCGTCGCCGAGGCCACCGCGCAGTACGACGCCTCCGGCGTACCGGCAGCGCCCGCCCCCGCCGCAGCGGCCGGGCAGCCCGCCGCCGTCACGCTCGGCGGCCTGCTGGCCGGCCGCGAAGGCCCCGGCCGGGACGCGGACGGCTCGCTCGCCCTCGACCTGCTCGTCGTGCTGGACGCGCCGCAGCTGGACCTGGAGACCGCCGCGCTGCTCATCGAGTCGCTGGCCGACGGCGCCCGCCTCGTCCTCAGCGGCGACCCCGGTGTGCTGTGGTCCGCCGGCCCCGGCCGACTCTTCGCCGACCTGCTGGCCGCCCGCTGCTGCCCGCAGGTGGCCTCCCGTACCCCCGACTTCGGCCCCATCGGCGAGCTGGTCTCCGGCATCGGCATCGGCGAGCTGGCGGAGGTCGAGGCGCCGGAGAAGGAGGTCGTGATGGTGCCGGTGCGGGACGCCGGCGAGGCGGTGCACCGTACGGTCCAGCTGGTCGCCGATTCAGTACCGCGCGCGATCGGCGTACCGACGGCGGAAACGCAGGTCATCACCGTGGGGCACGGCGGCGCCGCGGGCACCCGCGCGCTCAACGCCGCGCTCAAGGAGCGGCTGAATCCCGGCCCGGGCCGGTTCGGCGGCTTCGACCCCGGTGACCGCGTGGCGTACAGCCCGGCTCCCGGCCGTACGGTGCCGGGCCAGGTCACCGGTGCGGACGCGGACGGGCTGCATCTGGACTGCGGCGGCGCCCCCGTCGTCGTGCCCCGCGACGAGGTGGCGGGCGGCGCGCTGCGGCACGGCTGGGCGCTCACGGCCCACCAGGCCGCGGGGATGCGCTGGCCGGCGGCCGTGGTGGTGGTGCCGGGCGACGCGGCCCCGGGGCTGACCCGCGCCTGGGTCTACACCGCCTTCGGACGCGGCGAGCGCCATCTGTCCGTGGTCCAGGGCGCCGACCAGGCGCTCCCCCGCGCGGTCGCCGAAATCCCGGCCAAGGACCGCACGACCCGCCTGCGCACCCTCCTCAGCCTCCAGCAGGCCCAGTGGCAGGCGGACGCGTCGTAAGAGCCCGCCGCCCCGGAGTCCCGCCCTGGAGTCCCGCCGCGGCGGGACTCCGGTGTCGTCGGCCGCGGTCGCGGGGGCTCCGGGGCACGCAGGACTTCCGATCCGGAGTTCAGATCTGAAGCCCAAGTCCGGAGCCCAGGTCCGAAGCCCGGGTCCGGCGCCCGGCCCCGGGCCGGGCCCTCAGCGCTCCCGGTCCACGACCTCCAGCTCGGGGTCGGCCGCGGCCCCGCCCCGGCTGTTCCCGGTGCCCCGCCGGGCCCCGCTCGTGCTCTCGTGCCCCTCCGTGTCCTCGTCCTCGTCCTCGTCCGAGACCACGACCAGGTCCTCGTCGTCTTCCTCGTCCGTGACGTCCTCGACGCCCTCGACGTCCTCGTCCGACTCGTCCTCGAAGTCCAGCTCTTCGTCGAAGACGGAGCTGACGTCGAAGCGGCAGACGACGCTCTGCGGGTCGGCCTGCTCGAAGGGGGCGGCGAGCCATTCGCCCGGCTCCGGCGGTTCCTCCGCGGCCGCCACCCACAGCGTGGAGTCGCCTTCCTCCAGCCCGAACTCCTTGTGCCGGGTGGCGATCTCGTCCGGCTCGTACTCCCCGAAGAGCACGCCGAGCGCCGCGTGCACGCTGCTGCCGACCACGGCGGCCGCCGCGTTCCCGCCGGGCCTGGACGGGCTCTGCGCGGCGCCCGGTTCCGTGGCCGAGCCGGGGTCGAGATCGGCGATGCGCTGTGCCTGCGACAGCAGCCGCTGCGGCTCCACGACGGTGTAGTCCCGGCGGATCAGCACGCTCAGCGCGCTCGGCTCCTCGGGCCCCGCGTACGCGGGCAGCCCGTCGCTGCCGGGAATCTCGAACGGCGTGACCTCGTCGTAGGTGTCGTAGAGCAGCTCGTCGTACGCCTCGGCCGCCGCGGCCAGCTCGTCGAACGCGGCGTAAACGGCGGCATCGTCCTCACCCGAGCGGCGTTCCACCGCGTCGAGGTGACGGTCCAGCGCGGCTTTGACCGCCTCGGCGGCGGCACGTACCTCGGCAGCGGAGGGCTGCGCAGCATCAGACATAGTGCAGACGCTATCCGTACCCGGGCCGGTCCCGCACAATAGATGCGATGCCGGAATATGAATTCTGCGATGTGTATGTGCCGCGGGGGGTCTCCCGCAAGGCCGCCACACGCCTGCTGACAGACCACGCCGAGTACGGACACTGGGAGTTGGACCGCCTCCGCCTCAACCCCGACGGCAGCCGCAAGGTGCGGCTGCGCCGCCGGATCATCCGCCAGATTCGCGCGACCTGGTGACACTGGCCCGTACGAGGCCCGATAGCGCCCCGACCGCCGGGTCGGAGGGGGCGTGAAAGGCGCCCCGCCCCCGAACACCGAGGGCGGGGCAGCAGCGTAAAGCGCAGGCTTTCCTCCGGTTTTGTGCCGCTTCGCGGAATTACCCGGTCCGAGAACGATCCGCCCGCCGTCCCGTCAAGAACGGCCGATTCCGCACGCGTGGCGGCCGATAATCGCCCCTCGGCGGCACCCCTCCCGGCTACCCCCGCGCCCCTCCCGCCGTACGGGCCTTCCGGTACACGAGGACGCCCGCGCCGAGCAGGGCCGCGCCGGCCGGGAGGAGCA
>NZ_NHSG01000256.1:0-8783 GCF_020024005.1 Streptomyces purpurogeneiscleroticus | reverse complement strand
TGGGGCTCCGCTCCGGCGGGCAGCTCGGTCCGCAGCGCGCGCCGGGCGCCGGCCGCGCCGTACCGGGCCGCGCGCTGCCGGTGCCCGGCCGGGCCGCCCAGCAGCTGCCGGGCCACGGTCGCCCGGCGCAGGTACAGGTGCGCGTCGTGCTCCCAGGTGAAGCCGATGCCGCCGAGTATCTGGATGCAGTCCTTGGTGCAGGTGAACGCGGCTTCCAGGGCGGTCGCGGTGGCCAGCGCGGACACCAGGCCGCGCACCTCCGGCGCCTCGTCCATGGACCGGGCCGCGTCCCAGGCGAGCGCCCGGGCCTGTTCGAGGCGTACGAGCATCTCGGCACACAGGTGCTTGACCGCCTGGAACTGCCCGACGGGCCGCCCGAACTGCTCGCGCACGGCGGCGTACTCGGTCGCGGTGTGCAGCGCCCAGGCCGCGATCCCGCACGCTTCGGCCGCGAAGAGCGTCCCGGCCAGGTCCCGTACGAGCGCCGCGTCGACGGCGACCAGGCGGTCGGCGGGGACCGGCGCGCCGGACGCGGTGACCTCGGCGGCGGGGCGCGTCGGGTCGGCGCCGGGCGGCACGCGCACGGTCAGCCCGGCCGTCCCGGCGTCGGCGGCCAGCCAGACCGTGCCGGTGGCGGTCTCGGCGGCCAGCAGCAGCAGATCGGCGTCCCCGCCGCCGAGTACGGGCGGGGCCGTGCCGTCCAGGACATACCCCTCGGCACCCTCGACCGCCGTCACCGCGTCGGCCTCCAGGGCGACGGCGGCAATGCGCTCGCCCGCGGCCACGGCCCGTACGAGGTCCGGCTGCCCACCGCGGTGCAGCAGCTCGGCGGCCAGGGCGCTGGGGAGGTACGGGCCCGGCAGCCCGGCCCGGCCCGTCTCCTCCAGGACGACGGCCAGGTCCAGCAGCTCGCCGCCGCCACCGCGGTGCTCCTCCGGAAGCTGCGGGCCGAACAGGCCCTGTGTGGCCAGGTCGGCCCACCAGGCGGGCCGCCCGGCCGGTCCCGGCACGGCGTCGAGCAGCTTGCGCCGGTCCTCCGGCGGCACGGCCCGAGCCGCCCAGCCCCGCACCGCGTCCGCCAACTCCCGCTGTTCGCGCGTGATCCCGATCCCCATGCGGGGCAGACTAGAACACGTTCCAATCTGACGGAAGGTCAGATACGGCTTCCGATTCGGCCCGTTGTCAGTGCCGGTCCGTAGACTCCTGCGCATGAACCAGGACCAGCTGCCCGCCGCTCCCGCGCCGGACGCCACCGTCTTCCCCTTCGGCAAGCAGCGGAACCGCACCACGCTCCGAGGCGGGATCTGGGCCCTCCTCCTCGCCGTCGCGCTGCCGCTCGCCTGCGTCGCGTACGAGTACGGCGTCGGTGCGTGGATCTTCGCGGTGCTCTGGTTCCTCGCGTTCGGCGCGGTCGGGGCGGGGAGCATCTGGTCCGGATGGGTGGACCGGCACGCCTTTCTGGCCTTCGACGCGACGGGCGTCTGGTGGCTGCGCGACCGGCAGGAGCGGGTGAACGGCGTCATACCGTGGGCCTCGCTGGACGCGGCGGGGCTGATCCGGTGCCCGCAGCGCCCGGAACCGCAGGGGCAGACGCGGAAGACGGGCCCCAAGGAGAAGGGCACGGCGAGCCGGCCGGGCCCCCGCCTGATGAGCCTCGAACTGTTCCCGACCGGCGGGGTGGACGCGCACGACCCGGTGCTGGCCCCGCTCATCGCCCGGGACCAGGACCCGTCGCGCCCGCCGCACCTGCCTGAGCGGCGCTACCGCATCGGCGTCCCGGTGTTCGCCACCCGCCACTACGGCTCCGCGGTGGTCGCCGCCGCCCGTGATCACGCGGGCAGCCGCTGGATCGGCGAGCACGAGCGCCCCGCGGGTCACCTCCGCGTCCAGGACCTCATCAGCTGACCCGACGGGCCCCTGAGGTCCGCCGCTGGCTGACCCGACAAGCCTCTTAGGTCCGGCGCTGTGGTCGCCGAGGCCCGCCGCCGTGGTCGCCGTCGGCGTACGGCAGCATGGGCACCTACTTCCGAGTACGCCCAGGAGGCACCCATGGCCGCCGCTGCTGCCGCCGTCGCACCCGAGCCGGAGATCCTCGCCGCCTTCGAGGCCGCCAAGGGGTTCATGCCCGTGGACGAGGGGCTCGCGCTGTACGCGGCGGCCGTCGAGGCGGGTGCGCTCGGGCTGCCGCTGATCGAGATCGGCACGTACTGCGGGCGCTCCACGCTGCTGCTGGCCGACGCGGCGCGCGCCGCCGGGGTCACGGCCGTCACCGTGGACCACCACCGCGGCAGCGAGGAGCAGCAGCCGGGCTGGGAGTACCACGACACCGAGGTCGTCGACCCCGAGGTGGGGCGGATGGACACGCTGCCCGCCTTCCGCCGCACGCTGCACGCGGCGGGGCTGGAGGAGCACGTCCTCGCGCTCGTCGGCCGCTCCCCGCAGGCCGCGGCCCTCTGGCGGGCCCCGGCGGGCCTGGTCTTCATCGACGGCGGGCACACGGACGAGCACGCCACGGCGGATTACGAGGGCTGGGCCCCGCACGTCGCGCCGGGCGGCCTGCTGGTGATCCACGACGTCTTCCCCGACCCGGTGGACGAGTGGACGGGCCAGGCTCCGTACCGCATCTACCTGCGCGCCCTGGAGTCCGGCGCGTTCACGGAGGTGTCCGCGCACCGGTCGCTGCGCGTCCTGCGCCGCACGGGCGAGGGGATCTGAGGGCCGCACAAGATCTGACGGTCGCCCGGGAGACGCGCCACCCGCCGGGAACACCGGCTTCCGGCCGCCGGACGTTACGATCGCGCTGTGTCGAACGGCAGTACTCCCCCCACCTCCCGCCGCCCCGCCCGCACGCTGCTGGTCGTACCGGCGGCGCTGGCAGCCCTCTGCTGCGCCGGCTGCGGCGCGGTCGGCAACGGCAACGGCGACGGCGCGGCGTCCCCGGCCAGGCCGGGCCCGGAGCGGCCCGCGGCCGCCGGCTCGCACACGCCCGACGGCCGGCCGACCGGCCAGGACGAGACCGACGGGAAGCACAGCGACGGGGACCGGAGCAACGGGGGCAAGAGCGACCGGGACAAGGGCGACGAGGGCCGGGGCGGCCCGCTCCGCGGCAAGGTCGTCCTGATCGACCCGGGCCACAACCCGGGCAACCGCCACCACACGGCGGAGATCGCCCGCAAGGTCGACGTCGGTAACGCCCGCAAGGAGTGCGACACCACCGGCACCTCCACCAACTCCGGGTATGCGGAGGCGTCCTTCACGCTCGACGTGGCGCGCCGCGCCCGCACGCTGCTCCAGAAGGAAGGCGTGAAGGTCGTCTTCACCCAGGACGGCGACCGCCCGTACGGCCCGTGCGTGGACGAGCGCGCCGAGATCGGCAACGACGCGCACGCGGACGCCGCCCTCTCGATCCACGCGGACGGCGCCGGGGCCGGCAACCGCGGCTTCCATGTGATCCGCCCCGGTGTGGTGCACAGCGGCGGCGCGGACACCCGGAAGATCACCGGCCCGTCGCGGGACCTCGCCGACCACCTCGTGGGCCGCTTCGTCGCGGCGACCGGCAGCGCGCCGGCCAATTACATCGGCAACGGCAAGGGCCTGGACACCCGTACCGACCTGGGCGGGCTCAACCTCTCCCGGGTGCCGAAGGTCTTCCTGGAGTGCGGCAACATGCGCGACGCACAGGACGCCGCGCGCCTCACCGACCCCGCCTGGCGCCAGAAGGCGGCCGTCGGCATCACCGAGGGCATCACGGGTTTCCTGCGGAACTGACCGGCTTTATACGGATCTGAACGGGCTTCCCGCACGGCCGACAGCCCGCGGCAGCCGCCGCCCGCGGGGACCGGCCGCGCCCCATATATGGACGATCCGCGCCCCATATACGGACGAGACGACCCGGCGGATCGGGCGGTAGGTTCCCCCTTACGATGGGGCCACCCCCGCGCCTCGCACCGTGCGCAATCGGCGACAGCACGACCCATGACGAAACACGGCAAAGGACTTCTTACGTGAACATCCGATCCCTCACACGAGGCGACGGCGTGGTGATCGGAGCAGCGGTGTTGCTGTTCATCGCCTCGTTCCTCGATTTCACCGGTGGCCTTGAGAGCATCAACGCCTGGGACTCGCTCTCGTGGGTCATGAGCATCTACCTGGCCGGTGTGATCGGTGCGGTTCTGACCATCGCCGCCAAGGCGATGCCGCAGCCGCGTAAGGTCGCCGGCCTCGACCTGGGGCAGTTCGGCGTCGCGCTCACGATCTTCGCGGCGTGGACGGCCTTCTGGACGATCATCGACGTCGGCAGCGCGGGCCCCGGCATCATCATCGGCTTCATCGCCACGCTGATCCTCGCGGGCGCGGCCGTCGCCTCCCCGCTCGTCCCGGCGCTGAAGGCCCAGCTCATCACCGCCCCCGCCACGCGCCCCGCCCCGCATCCCACGGGCGCCGGTTACGGCTACCCGGGCGCGCAGCAGGTGCCGGGCCAGGGCTACGGTTACCCGGGCGCTCAGCAGCAGGGCGGCCAGCCCTCGTACGGCGGCCAGCCGCAGCCCGTGCAGGGCGGCCATGCCGGCCAGGCCGGGCAGCCGCAGCCGGCCGACCAGCAGACCGCCGCGCCGGCCGACGCGTTTGCGCCGTTCTGGTTCGCTGTTCCGGTCGCCCGTCCGCTGTACGGCGAGGACGGCAGCCCGACGCCGATCGCCGAACTGGCGCCCGGCACCTGGTACCTCGCGGTCGAGCAGCGCGGTCAGGCGCTGATCGCGCAGACCCAGGACGGCCGCCGCGGCGTCCTCCAGGACACCACCGGCATCCAGCGCGGCTGACACCACCACCCGCGCTTCCGGCCCCTCGCCCCTCGGGCGGGGGGCCGTTGCCTTCCCCCGCCGCGCCCCGTACAGTCACCGCACCGAACTGACGGTACGTCAGGACACTGAGGGGTCTGTCAGGAGGCAGCGGCATGCGGCTCGGACTGGCGCTCGGCTACTGGGGCCGCGGCCCCGACCCCCGCCACCTCGAACTCGCCCGCGAGGCGGAGGCATTGGGGTACGACTCGGTCTGGACGGCGGAGTCCTGGGGTTCGGACGCGTTCACCGCGCTCACCTGGATCGCCGCCCACACCTCGCGGATCGGGCTGGGCACCGGCATCGCGCAGATGGCGGCCCGCGCGCCCACCGCCACCGCGATGCACGCGCTCACCCTGGACCACCTGAGCGGCGGCCGGATGATGCTGGGGCTGGGGCTGTCCGGGCCGCAGGTGGTGGAGGGCTGGTACGGCAGGCCGTTCCCGAAGAGCCCGCTGACCGCGACCCGGGAGTACGTCGACGTGGTACGCCAAGTGCTGCGCCGCGAGGGGCCGGTGACGCTGGACGGCCGCTTCCACGCCCACCCGTACCGCGGCCCGGACGGCACCGGCCTCGGCCGGCCGCTCAAGCCGATCACCCATCCCCTCCGCGCCGACCTCCCCGTGTTCCTCGCCGCCGAGGGCCCGAAGAACATCGCGCAGACCGCCCGCATCGCCGACGGCTGGCTGCCGCTGTACTGGTCGCCGACGCGCACGGAAACGTACACGGCCTCGCTCGCCGAGGCGCCCGCCACCTTCCGCGTCGCGCCCATGGTCCGCGCGGCCGTCTGCGACGACGTCACCGAGGGGCTGCTGCCGGTGAAGGCGATGCTCGGCTTCTACATCGGCGGCATGGGGCACGCGACCAGGAATTTCCACGCGGATCTGATGGCGCGGATGGGGTACGAGGAGGCGGCGCGGCGGATTCAGCGCCTCTTCCTGGAGGGGCGCAGGGAAGAGGCCGTGCGCGCCGTCCCCGACGCCTTCGCCGACGAGATCTCCCTCATCGGCCCGCGCGAACGCATCGCCGAGCGGCTGGAGTCGTGGCGTGCGGGCCCGGTCACCGACCTCCTCGTGACGGCCCCCGACCCGCACACCCTGCGCGTACTCGCCGAGCTCAACTCCTAGGGCGCGTCCGGCCGGTCACCCGAAGCTGACCAGCTCCAGCCACTCGTCCAGCAGCCCGCGGTCGCCGATGACCGTCACGTCCGCGCCGTCGACGGGCAGCCGCCGGTAGAACACCAGCAGCAGATCCTGCATCGGTCCGCGCAGCGCCACCGCGGCCTTCTCGTGCCCCCGGCGCCAGGTGATGGCCTCGCCCGTGAGGTCGATCAGCCACTCCCCGCCGACCTTGTCCGGGTCGGTGTCGGTGGCGTGCAGATGGATCGTCCGGCCCGGCCCCAGCAGCCGCGCCAGCTCCGGCCGCCGCTCCCTCGTCTGCGGCAGGCTCCCGATCTCCAGCCACTCCTCCAGGGTGTCCGCCGCGACCTCCGGAGCCAGTGCATACGGCACACCCGCCGCGAGGGCCGCGTCCGCGCGGTGGACCACGGTCTCGTGCACGGCGCGCCGCGCCCAGAAATCCGTGCTGTGGTCGTCGGCCCAGGTCCACACCGCGGTGCCCGGTCCGGCCGCGCGCAACTCGGCAGCCGCCAGCGCCGCGCTCTCCGCCAGCCAGGAGTCCAGCGCCGCCGGGTCGCCGTCCCCGGGCCCCGCGCCGTCCGGGACCTGGTCCTCGGACACGGGCTCCTTCGCCCGGGTCCGTACCGTCGTCCCCATCCAGCGGAGCGCGCCGCCCAGATGCCGGGTCAGCTCGCCGATCGTCCATTCCGGGCAGGTGGGAACCGTCGCCTTCAGGTCCGCCCCCCGCAGCGCCTCCCGGAAAAGTCCGGTCTGCACCAGAATCTCTTCGCAGTACCTCTCATACCCAAGGCGTGTCATACCCGCACACTAGTGCGCTTCCTGGGCCCCTGCCCCGATTTTCGGGGCAGCGGATCAACGGCAGCAGTCCGGGTCCAGGCCCGACGGAAGGGCCTCGCCGCCGAACACGGCCGTGGTGGCCTCGTCGCCGCCGAGCGCGGCCACCGCCAGCAGCAGCGACCCCGCCGTCCACGACGTCAGCTCGCGCGGCCAGACCACCTCGTCGTCGAAGACATAGCCGGTCCAGTACATGCCGTCCTCGGCGCGCAGATGCCGGATCGAGCGGAGGATGTCCACCGCGCGGTCGGACTCGCCCATCGCCCAGAGGGCCAGTGCCAGTTCGGCACTCTCGCCGCCGGTGACCCAGGGGTTGGGCAGTACACAGCGGACGCCGAGCCCCGGCACGACGAAGTCGTCCCACTGCTCCTCGATGCGCTCCTTGGCGGCCTGGCCGCGCAGCGCGCCCCCGAGCACCGGGTAGTACCAGTCCATGGAGTAGCGGGACTTGTCCAGGAAGCGTTCGGGGTGGTGGCGGATGGCGTGGCCCAGCCGGCCGACGGCCAGCTCCCAGTCCGGCTGCGGCGCGCCGCACTGGTCGGCGACGGCCAGGGCGCAGCGCAGCGCCTGGTAGACGGAGGAGGAGCCGGTCAGCAGCGCGTCGTTGACGGGCGTGCCGTCGTCCTCGCGCTTCCAGCCGATCTCGCCGCCGGGCTGCTGGAGCGCGAGCACGAACTCGATCGCCGCGTACACGGCGGGCCACATGCGGTCGAGGAAGGTGTCGTCGCCGGTGGAGAGGTAGTGGTGCCAGACCCCGACGGCCAGGTACGCGCAGAAGTTGGTCTCGCGGCCGCGGTCGGTGGGCCGCTCCGCGTCCCCGTCGGCGTACGCGGCGTACCAGGAGCCGTCGGACAGCTGGTGGTCGGCGAGCCACTGGTACGCGGCCTCGGCGCGGGCGTGTTCACCGGCCGCGTCCAGCGCCATCGCGGCCTCGGTGTGGTCCCAGGGGTCGAGGTGGTGGCCCCGGAACCACGGGATGGCGCCGTCCGCGCGCTGCGTCGCGAGGATGCCGGCGACGGTGCGGGCGGCCTGCTCCGCGGTGAGCACTCCGGGCAGGACGAGTCGTTCGGTGCGCCCGGGGCTCGTCACAGGGCGGCTCGCGCGGGCTCGTCGTGCGTGTCGTGCTGCGTCCCGGCGGCGTGCGCCTTCGGCTCGTGCGGCTTGGTGGCGTACGCGACGAAGCTCTTGCCGATGAGCGGGTTGAGCGCGTTCTCCGCGACTCTCGTGGCCAGCGGCTTCTTCATGATGTCCCAGACCAGGAGCTTGTGGTACGCCTTGACCGGCAGCGCCTTGTCGTTGTCCACACCGAACGCGCACTTGAGCCACCAGTACGGGGAGTGCAGCGCGTGCGCGTGGTGCGTGCCGTAGGGGCGCAGGCCCGCCTCGCGCATCTTGCCGAGCAGTTCGTCGGCCTTGTAGATGCGGATGTGGCCGCCCTCGACCTCGTGGTACGCGTCGCTGAGCGCCCAGCAGACCTTCTCCGGGCCGTAGCGCGGCACAGTCACCGCGATCCGGCCGCCGGGCTTGAGGACCCGGACCATCTCGGCGAGCACGCCCTTGTCGTCGGGGATGTGCTCCATGACCTCGGAGATGATCACGACGTCGAAGGAACCGTCGGGGAAGGGAAGGTTGAGCGCGTCGCCCTCCATGGCGGTGGCGGTGGCGCCGGCCGGGGCCTCACCGGCCTCCTCCATGGCGGCGAACCACTTGGCGACCTCGCGGATCTCCTCGGCGTTCTGGTCGAGGGCCACGACGTGCGCGCCGCGCCGGTAGCACTCGAAGGCGTGCCGGCCCGCGCCGCACCCCAGATCGAGTACGCGGTCACCCGGTGCGAGCGGGAATCGGGAAAAGTCGACGGTCAGCACGGCCTCTCAGCTTTCGTCCTGGGGTGTCCCCGGCCGCGGAGGCCGGCCGGGAGCGGTGTTCGTCAGGTCAGGGGGCGGCTGCCCCCGCGGCCGCCGGCGGCGGGCCCGTT
>NZ_NHSG01000255.1:0-24954 GCF_020024005.1 Streptomyces purpurogeneiscleroticus | reverse complement strand
GCGGGTAGGGGGCGCCCCCGGCCCGTACGGCGCCCCCTACCCGCCCGTCGCGCAGTTCCCCGGCAGCGGCATGCCCCCGCAGGGCGGCGGCAACCAGCAGCGCACCCGCATCATGATCGTCGTCGCCGCGGTGGTCGCGATCGCACTGATCGTCGGCGGCGGCGTGTGGTTCGCCAACAGCGGCAGTGACGACCCGGCGCCGAACGCCCAGGGCTCCAGCGAGGGCACCGACGGCGGCGGCAAGGGCGGGGACGCGCCATCGGCGCTCAAGGGCGGCAAGGTCGCGCTGAACGCGGAGACCAAGCCCGGCAGTTCCACGGGCAAGCTGCTCTTCAATGTGCCGCTGCCCTCGCCGGACAAGTCGGTGGTGGCGCTGAACGGCGCCTGGGCGACGGCGAAGACGTACGCCAAGGTCAGCAAGGCCGAGATCGTCGGCTACGACCTGGCCGCGAAGAAGCCGAAGTACAAGCTCCCCATGGACGGCATCATCTGCGGCGCCTCGCCGTACGCCACCGAGGAGGGCAAGGCCGCGGTCGTCTTCGAGGCCGGTCCGCGCAAGGGCGAGAACGACCGCGAGCCCTGCAGCCGGATCGCGCTGCTGGACATCGACTCCGGCAAGTTCGACTGGCAGAAGACGATGCCCGGCGGCGACCAGGCGTCCAGCCTCGGCATGGGCGTCACCTTCGGCCAGGGCGCGGTCGTCGCCTCCTGGCCGGGCGGCGGCGAGGCCGCGTACGACATCTCCGGCAAGGAGCTGTGGCACCGCCGCGACAACGGCAACGACCCCTCGATGCAGTGCCTGGACCGGGGCATCGGCGGCGGCAAGAAGCTCGTCGCGGTGCTGCGCTGCGGTGAGTACGGCTCGCAGACCACTCAGGTCCAGGAGATCGACCCGGCCACCGGCAAGCCCAAGTGGACCTATGACGCGCCGAAGGGCGTGGAGAGCGCCGAGGTGGTCTCCACCAACGGCCCGGTCGTCATCG
Organism: Streptomyces purpurogeneiscleroticus; assembly: GCF_020024005.1. Classification (NCBI taxonomy): domain Bacteria; kingdom Bacillati; phylum Actinomycetota; class Actinomycetes; order Kitasatosporales; family Streptomycetaceae; genus Streptomyces; species Streptomyces purpurogeneiscleroticus. Next base: position 23,971 of record NZ_NHSG01000255.1, on the reverse strand, counting down.
GCATCTCCGCGGGTGACGCCGGTATCACGGACATGGTCGTCATCGACGACTCCGGCAAGCAGCAGGCACAGATTTCGCTGGAGAAGGACAAGTACAAGCCCAACTGCGGCATCAGCGGCGGTGTGGAACGCTGCATCACCGCCACGGCGGACGAGAAGTACCTCTACATGCCCTCCAAGTCGCACGACGCGGTGGGCGGTGAGTCCTTCGACAAGCAGAACGAGATCGTCGCCTTCGACCTGAAGACCGGCTCCGCGACCTGGAAGGCGACCTCGGAGGTCAACCAGGAGATCGTGCCGCTCCGCATGGCCGGCGACCAGCTCATCGCCTACCAGGACGGTTACAGCGACAAGGGCGGTCAGGTCGTCAGCATCGACCCGGCCCAGCAGGGCAAGAAGACGGTCTTCCTCAACCTCCCGAAGGAGACCGCCGACGCGGCCCGCTCGCTGCGCCCCGGTATGACCCGCGCGGTGTACGCGCACGGCCGGCTGTTCCTGAACCAGGACATCATGTCCGGCACGAAGTACGGCCTGGGCGACGGCAAGTACCTGGGCCTGGCCTTCGGCAACTGAGAAACCCGCAGGCCCGAGAGCCTGTCCGGCGGCCCCGTCCTACGCACTGTAGGGCGGGGCCGTTGTCGTATCGGGTCCGTCCGTCTCTGGAAAGAAATGATCGGCAGCTGATGGCAAGTGGCCCAGAATGGCCGGGATTTCAGCATTCCGACGGGCTTCTGCCCGGTAGGGGGCGCGCGATGTCGAACAAGCGTGTAGCTTCCGGATGCAAAGGGGCCCGGCGGAGATCGGGGGGCTGATATCGCCGGGGAATGGGGGGTTGCTGAATGGGCGTGCGGCTCATGGTGGTCGACGACCACCGCCTGCTCGCCGAGGCGCTCGCCTCGGCACTGAAGTTGCGCGGGCACAGAGTGCTCGCGGCGGCCGCGCCGAGTGCCGGGGCGGCGGATCTGGTGGTGAGCAGAGCGCCGGAGGTGTGCCTCCTGGGGACGGCAGCGCCCGCCGAGCCGGGAGTGTTCGACCCGGTGGTACGGATCAAGAAGGAGCGGCCTCAGGTGGCGGTCGTGGTGCTCGGTCCGGTGCCCAATCCGCGGGGCATCGCCGCGGCGTTCGCGGCCGGCGCGTCCGGTTACGTCCGCCACGACGAGCGGATCGAGGGCGTGGAGCGGGCGATGATGAAGGCCAGGGCGGGTGAGGCGGCGATCGCCCCGGCCCTGCTCCAGCAGGCGTTCGAGGAGCTGCTGCATCCGGCGGCGCAGCCCGACGACGAGGGTGCCCGGCTGCTGCAGATGCTGACCCCGCGCGAGGTCGAGGTGCTGGTCCGGGTCGCCGAGGGCGAGGACACCCGGCTCATCGCGGCCGGTATGGGCATTGCGCCGAGCACGGCCCGTACGCATGTGCAGCGGGTGCTGATGAAGCTGGGGGTGGGCTCGCGGCTGGAGGCGGCGGCGCTGGCGGCCCGTACGGGGCTGCTGGACCGGGCCGCGGTCAGCAACGCGAACGCGGCGGGGCCGCAGCAGGCCCCGCCGCAGTGAACGCGCGGCGCGTCAGTCGCTCGTGCCGGACGCGGTGCCGGTCGTGCCGCCGCTCGTGCCGTCGGCCGTGGCGCCGGTCTCCTCGGGGGCCGGTGCCGCGACCGGGCGCAGCTTCATCCAGACCAGGAAGAACAGGCCGAGGGCGAGCATCCCGAGGCCGGTCCAGAGGTTGATGTTGATGTCCTGGGCCTTCTTCAGGTCCGCGTCGGACGCCGTGATGCCGGCGATCGTGACGATCACGCCGTAGACGACGAAGAGCCCGCCGATGATGCGGCGTACGTCGAAGAGCCGGGCCGCCGTCGCGGACTTGCGCTCCAGTTCCTCGACCTCGTGCTGGTAGTCACTCATGATCTGTGCTCCTCGGTGCCTCAGAAGGAGAAGGGGATGTAGCAGAGGGCGGCGAGGACGACCGCGCCCCAGCCCAGCAGGGCGGGCTTGCGGTACCACGCGTCGTCGCCCTCGGCGGGCAGCTCCTCCATGCCGGGCGAGGTGGTGCCGTAGACCAGGCCGGCCAGCGACTCGGCGGACTTGGGCTTGGTCACCAGGGTGACCACGAACATCACGACCGCGCCGACGACGAACGCCACGATCGAGGAGACGAAGTTGGCGCCCTGGTCGGAGGGGATCGAGATGACGCCCTGCTTGTAGAACCAGAAGTAGTTGACCATCGCGGCGACGGTGCCGGAGAGCAGGCCCCAGAAGCCGGCGGCGGCGCTGGTCCGCTTCCAGAACATGCCGATGATGAACACCACGAACAGCGGGACGTTGAAGAACGAGAACAGCGTCTGCAGGTAGTTCATGATGTTGCTGAACGAGGACGCGATGAACGCGGTCCCCATGCCGGTCAGCACGCCCACCGCGGTGACCACCCGGCCGGTCTTCAGGTAGTACGTGTCCTCGCGGCCCTTCTTCAGGTACGCGGCCCAGATATCGTTGGTGAAGACCGTGTTGAACGAGGAGACGTTCGCCGCCATACCGGCCATGAACGCGGCGAGCAGACCGGTCACCGCGATGCCGAGGACGCCGTTGGGCAGCAGGTCGCGCATCAGCACGGGGATGGCGTCGTTGTACTGCAGGCCGTCCTTGGTCTTGCCCAGCGAGGGCTCCATGACCAGCGCGATCAGGCCCGGCACGACCACGACCAGCGGGATGAAGATCTTGGGGAAGGCGGCGATGAGCGGGGTGCGCTTGGCGGCGGAGCCGTTCTTCGCGGACAGCGCGCGCTGCACCTCGGCGAAGTTGGTGGTCCAGTAGCCGAAGCTCATCACGAAGCCGAGGCCGAGCACGATCGTCAGCCAGTTGGCGCCCAGCGGGTTGGCCTCGCCGATGCCGGTCCCGCCCCAGGCGGTGAGGAAGTCACCGCCGTGGCTGTCGGTGAGGCTGCCGGTCAGCCCGTCCCAGCCGCCGACGCGCTTGAGGCCGACGACGGTCAGCGGGATCAGCGCGGCGAGGATGACGAAGAACTGCAGGACCTCGTTGTAGATCGCGGAGGACAGGCCGCCGATGGTGATGTACGCGAGGACGAAGAAGCCGGCGACGACGATGGCCACCCACTCCGGCCAGCCCAGCAGCGCCTCCAGCACGATCGCCATCGCGTAGAGGTTCACGCCCGCGATCAGCACGGACGAGACCGCGAAGATGATCGAGGACAGCAGGTGCGAGGACGGCCCGAAGCGGTGCAGCAGGAACTCCGGTACGGAGCGGACCTTGGAGCCGTAGTAGAAGGGCATCATCACCAGGCCGAGGAAGACCATGGCGGGGATGGCGCCGATCCAGTACCAGTGCACCGTGTACGCGCCGTACTGCGCGCCGTTGGCGGCCATGCCGAGGATCTCGGTGGCGCCCAGGTTGGCGGCGACGAACGCGAGGCCGGTCACCCACGCGGGCAGCGACCGGCCGGAGAGGAAGAAGTCCAGGCTGGTCTTCACGCTGCGTTTGGCGGCGAAGCCGATGCCCAGGACGACGGCGAAGTAGATCGCCAGGATGGTGTAGTCGAGCCCGTTGGTAGGGAGGCGTAGCCCTTCGGCCATCGTGATCATGGGGTCTCGCTTCGTTGCGTGGCGCCGGTGGCTTGAACGAGCAGCAAGTTACGCGCGGTCGCTCGGAAACTGAACACTTTTGTTGGTTTTGTTTGTTGGATCGTGATCGAGTTGCCCTTTTTGGTGACGCTGGGTGCGAGCGGGCGTACCGCTCCGTCCCCAGCGTTGACGGAAGTGTTGGCTCGTGGTTCATTATGTTCGTTTGTGTTTGGTCGTCTGGCGAGGAGCAACAGTGAAAAAGACGTCCACGCGGCTCGCGGACGGCCGGGAGCTCATCTACTACGACTCCCGTGACGACGTCGTGCGCGACGCGGTCGACGAGCGCCCCCTGCCGCAGGTCACCACCGCCTCCGAGATCCGGCACGACCGCCTTCTCGGCGACTCCGTCGCCGTCGCCTCGCACCGCCAGGGCCGGACCTACCATCCGCCGGCCGACGAGTGCCCGCTGTGCCCCTCGCGCGAGGGCCGGCTCTCGGAGATCCCCGCCGCCGAGTACGACGTCGCCGTCTTCGAGAACCGCTTCCCCTCGCTCGCCGGCTCCACCGGCCGCTGCGAGGTCGTCTGCTTCACCTCCGACCACCACGCCTCCTTCGCCGACCTCACCGAGGAGCAGGCCGCGCTGGTCCTGGAGGCATGGACCGACCGCACCGCCGAGCTCTCGCAGCTCCCGGACGTCGAGCAGGTCTTCTGCTTCGAGAACCGCGGCGCCGAGATCGGCGTGACCCTCGGCCACCCGCACGGCCAGATCTATGCCTACCCCTTCGTCACGCCCCGCACCGAGCGGATGATCGCCTCGGCCGCCGCGCACGCCGAGCGGACGGGCGGCCGCAACCTCTTCGACGACGTCGTCGCCGACGAACTCGCCGACGGCAGCCGCGTCGTCCTGGAGGGCGAGCACTGGGTCGCCTTCGTCCCGTACGCGGCGCACTGGCCGTACGAGGTGCACCTCTACCCGCGGCGCCGGGTCCCCGACCTGCTCGCGCTCGACGAGGACGCGCGCACAGAGTTCCCACAGCTGTACCTGGAAGTCTTGCGACGGTTCGACCGGATCTTCGGGGAAGGGGAGCCGCCGACGCCGTACATCGCCGCATGGCACCAGGCGCCGGTGCGCTCCCCGCACCGCGACGGCTTCGCCCTCCATCTGGAGCTCTTCACCATCCGACGCACTCCCGGCAAGCTGAAGTTTCTCGCGGGTTCCGAATCCGGCATGAATGTGTTCATCAACGATGTGCCGCCGGAAGCCGCGGCGCAGCGACTGCGAGAGGTAGCGAGCACGTGAGCAAGAAATACCTGGTCACCGGCGGAGCGGGATACGTCGGCAGCGTCGTGGCGGCACACCTGCTGGAAGCCGGCCACGAGGTCGTGGTCCTGGACGACCTGTCCACCGGCCACCGCGTGGGCGTCCCCGAGGGCGCGGAGTTCATCGAGGGCCGGGTCCAGGACGCGGCCAAGTGGCTGGACCGCTCCTTCGACGCTGTCCTGCACTTCGCCGCGTTCTCGCAGGTCGGCGAGTCCGTCGTGGACCCGGAGAAGTACTGGCGCAACAACGTCGGCGGCACGATGGACCTGCTCGCGGCGATGCGCGTCGCGGGCGTGCGCACGCTCGTCTTCTCCTCCACGGCGGCGACGTACGGCGAGCCCGTGCACACGCCCATCACGGAGACCGACCCCACCGCGCCCACCTCCCCGTACGGCGCCTCGAAGCTCGCCGTCGACCACATGATCAGCGGCGAGTGCGCGGCGCACGGCCTGGCCGCGGTCTCGCTGCGGTACTTCAACGTGGCCGGCGCGTACGGCGACTGCGGCGAGCGGCACGACCCCGAGTCGCACCTCATCCCGCTCGTCCTCCAGGTCGCCCAGGGCCGCCGCGAGCACATCTCCGTCTTCGGCGACGACTACCCGACACCGGACGGCACCTGCGTCCGCGACTACATCCACGTCGCCGACCTCGCCGACGCGCATCTGCTGGCGCTGGACGCCGCGGTCGCGGGCGAGCACCTGATCTGCAACCTCGGCAACGGCAACGGCTTCTCCGTGCGCGAGGTCATCGAAACCGTCCGCAAGGTCACCGGCCACCCGATCCCCGAGGTCGTCGCCCCCCGCCGCGGCGGCGACCCCGCGGTCCTGGTCGCCTCGGCCCAGACCGCCATCGACCGCCTCGGCTGGCAGCCGAAGCGCGCGGACCTGGCGGAGATCGTGGCGGATGCGTGGGCCTTCGCCCAGGAGGGCCGGGCGGCAACCCGGTAGGGGCCGCAGCACCGCTGCCGGGCGCGCCACCGTCGTGGTCGCTCGCGCAGTTCCCCGCGCCCCTTCAGGGGCGCGGGGAACTGCGCGCTCAGCCAAAGCGGCGCCGCACCCGGGCCCGGGCATTCGCACAATGAGCTGGACGAAGGAGTCCGAGTTGAGCAACGACACGGCACACGGCGCACGCCGCACGGAGGCCGCCTTCCGCGAGGTGTACGGAACCGCCCCTGCGGGGGTGTGGGCCGCGCCGGGCAGGGTCAACCTCATCGGTGAGCACACCGATTACAACGACGGCTTCGTGATGCCGCTGGCCCTCCCGCACACCACGACCGCCGCGGCCGCGCCCCGTACCGACGGCGTGCTGCGCCTGCACTCCGGCAACGTCAAGGGCGGCATCGTCGAGCTGCGCACCGACGACCTGCGTCCGGCGCCCGACGGCGGCTGGGCCGCCTACCCGGCCGGCGTGCTGTGGGCGATGCGGGAGGCCGGACTCCCGGTGGACGGCGGCGCCGACCTGCACTTCGACTCCGTCGTCCCCACCGGCGCCGGGCTGTCCTCCTCCGCGGCCCTGGAGGTCGCCACCGCCCTCGCGCTGAACGACCTGTACGGCCTGGGCCTGGACGGCCAGGAGCTGGCCCGGCTCGCCCAGCGCGCCGAGAACGCCTTCGTCGGCGTGCCCTGCGGGATCATGGACCAGACCGCTTCGGCCTGCTGCACCAAAGGCCATGCGCTCCTCCTGGACACCCGCGACCTCACCCGCCGCCAGGTCCCCTTCGACCTCGCGGCGGCCGGGCTGCGCCTCCTCGTCGTCGACACCCGCGTCCAGCACGAGCTGGGTGACGGCGCCTACGCCGAACGCCGCGCGGGCTGTGAGCGGGCCGCGCGGGCACTGGGCGTACGCGCCCTGCGCGACGTGGCGTACGACGGCCTGCGCCAGGCGCTGGAGTCGCTCGCGGACGAGGCCGCCGTACGGCCCCTGGTACGGCACATCGTGACCGAGAACCGGCGGGTGGAGGAGGTCATGGCGCGCCTCGACGCGGGCGACCCGCGCGGCATCGGCCCGCTGCTGACGGCCGGGCACGCCTCGCTCCGCGACGACTTCGCCGTGTCCTGCGCCGAGCTGGACCTGGTGGTCGACGCCGCGAACGAGGCGGGTGCGCTGGGCGCCCGGATGACCGGCGGCGGCTTCGGCGGGTCGGCGATCGTGCTGGTGGCGGAGGCGGAAGCGGAGGCCGTGGGCAAGGCGGTCACCGAGGCGTTCGCGGCCGCCGGGCACGCCGCGCCGCGGATCTTCACCGCCGTGCCGAGCGCGGGGGCCCGGCGGCTGGCGTGAACCGGGCGGTGGCGGAGGCGCAAAAGCATGCCCCCGCACACTCCCGACGCACTGTCAGCCGGTCGGCGCGACTGTCCGATTGCCCCGCCGGCGCCCGGCGGTAACCGGTCGGAATGAGCCGATCACCCGCTACTGGTGCCCCGTGGTGAGCCGACTGCCCCACCCTGAACACATGGGTCGGGCAGTTTTGCCAATCGGCTTCCGTTGCCGGACCCCATACGTACGCTGAACAGAGCACCGGTGGGGGCCGGTGCCGATCAGGGGGCGAGCTGGACCCTCTCCGCCGAACGCGGCGCGGGGAGGTGAGGGTACGGCGCCCGGGGCGGGACAGCGAACGCAGCACGGCGGCGGCCGTGCCGCTGCGTCGACCCCGCCCCCGGGCGCACGTACCCGTTTCTGCCCGTTTCCCCGAGACAGGGGGTCCTCAGTGCAACGCATCCGGGTCTTGGTGGTCGACGACCACCGCATTTTTGCCGAGTCCCTGGCGGCAGCCCTCGCGGCCGAACAGGACGTGGACGTGGCGGCGGCCGGGAGCGGACCGGCGGCCCTGCGCAGTCTGGAGCGGGCGGCCTCCGAAGGCCGGCGCTTCGACGTCATGCTCGTCGACGCCGACCTCGGCGCCGCCGTCGCACCGCTCGCGGCCGTCCCCATGCGGCCGCAGGGCCACCGCGACGGCGCGGCCGACGGCGCGCCCGTGGACGGTATTTCGCTGGTCACCTCGGTCCGCACCGCGCACCCGATGGTGCGCGCCGTGGTGCTCGCGGAGAAGGACGACCCGCGCAGGGCCGCGTCCGCCCTGCAGGCCGGGGCGGGCGGCTGGGTCGCGAAGGACTGCTCGCTCTCCCGCCTGCTGGCCGTGATCCGCGGCGTGCTGCGGGACGAGACGCATCTGCCGCCCGCGCTCCTCACCGGCGTGCTGCGGGAGCTGACGGCGGCCCGCAAGCACCGTACGGAGAGCGAGCGGCTGGTGGAGTCGCTGACTCCGCGCGAGCGCGAGGTGCTGCGCTGCATGGTCGCGGGGCTCGGCCGCAAGGCGGTCGCGGAGCGGCTGTTCCTCTCGCCGCACACGGTCCGTACGCACATGCAGAACGTCCTGGGCAAGCTCGGCGTGCACTCCACGCTCGCGGCGGTGGCGCTGGCGCGCCGGGCCGGGGTGGGGCCGGTCGAGCTGGAGCCGCCCCCGTCGTCCCCGGCGGCGCAGCCGGTGCCGTCGGCGTCGGTCTCGGTGCCGTGAGGCGCGCGTGGACCGGCGGCCGCGCCCCGGCCGGTACGGCGGCCGGCGGCCGTCCGGGTACGGCCGCCGGCAGACCCTGACCGCCCCGCCGTCCGGGGCCGCGGATCAGGAGCCGGCTTGCGGGCCGGGCTCCGTCAGGACGGCCACGCCGCGGGCGGGCAGGGTGAGGTGATGCACGGTTGCCGCCCGCGGTGTGGCCTGCGCCAGCGCGTCGGTCATGGGCCGGGGCAGCGCCACCTCGGCCGGCTCCTGTCCGTGGTTGAGCAGGAAGAGATAGCGGGCGCGGGCATCGGCGCGCACGGTGGCCTGCACGCCGGGCGGCAGCCCCGGCAGTACGGGCGTGACGCCCGCCGCCTCCCGTACGTCGTCCATCAGGGCCCGCATCAGCGCCGGGTCGGGACGCGTACCGACGTACCAGGCGGTGCCCCGGCCGTGGCCGTGCCGGGTGATCGCGGGCCGTAGCCCGTCGTACAGGAAGTCCACGACGGAGCCCGCGCCTTCCAGGACGATGTCCTCCGCCCAGAGGTCGGCGCGCCCCGCGTACCGCCCGCGCAGCGGGACGACCGCGCGCTCGTCCAGCGGCCAGAACTCCTCGACCCGCAGGCCCAGTACCTCGCGCAGCGGCGCCGGGTAGCCGCCGGGGTGCACCCGGTCGTGCGCGTCGACGATGCCGGAGAAGAACGACACCAGCAGGTGCCCGCCGTCGCGTACGTACGCGGCCAGCCGCTCGGCGTCCTCGGCGCGCAGCAGGTAGAGGTTGGGCACGACGACCAGGCGGTACCCGGTCAGGTCCCGGTCCGGGGGCACGACGTCGCAGGCGACGCCGGCCTCGAACAGCGGGCGGTAGTGGGCCAGAGCCCGCTCGGGCGCCTGCAGCGCGGTGGAGGGGCGGGAGTCCAGCTCCAACGCCCGCCTGCTGTCCCAGTCGGCGAGCAGCGCGACCTGTGCCTCGGAGCGGGTGCCCTCGATACCCGGTACGGCGGCCAGCTCCCGCCCCAGCTCGGTGACCTCGCGGAAGATCCGGGTGCCGGTGCCGCCGTGCGGGACCATCGCGGAGTGGAATTTCTCGGCGCCGCCGAGCGACTGCCGCCACTGGAAGAAGAGCACCGCGTCGGCACCCTGGGCGACGGCCTGCCAGCTCCACAGCCGCATCGCGCCGGGCGGCTTGGGGCCGTTGCGGGGGCGCCAGTTGACGGCACCGGGGGCCTGTTCGAGCAGCAGCCAGGGCTGTCCGCCGCGGGCCGAGCGCATCAGGTCGAAGTTGTAGGCGGCGCGGATGTGGTCGTCGGGGTCGTAGGGGTCCTGGTAGAAGTCCAGCGCCATGACGTCCATGTCGCGGGCCCAGCCGAAGGCGTCGACGGGCTTGTGGTCCGGCATGAGGTTGGTGGTGACCGGCACGTCCGGGGTGACGCGGTTCAGTACGTCCTTCTCGGCGAGGTAGCAGGCGCGCAGCGCGTCGTCGCTGAAGCGGAGGTAGTCCAGCTGCTGCGCGGGGTTGGCGGAGGCGGGCGCGGCGCGCGGCGGCAGCACCTCGTCGAAGTCGCCGTACGCCTGCGACCAGAAGGCGGTCGACCAGGCGTCGTTGAGGGCTTCGACGGTGCCGTAGCGCTCGCGGAGCCAGCGGCGGAAGTCGCGGGCCGAGACGTCGCAGTAGCACTGCCGGGTGTGACAGCCGTACTCGTTGCCGATGTGCCACAGGGCGAGCGCGGGGTGGCCGGCGTAGCGGTGGGCGAGGCGTTCGACGAGACGGACGGCGTGCTCGCGGTAGACCGGGCTGGAGGGGCAGTAGTGCTGGCGGGCGCCCGGCCAGCGGCGGGTGCCGTCGGCGTCCTCGGGGAGGATCTCCGGGTACCGGTGGGCGAGCCAGGGCGGTGGTGAGGCGGTCATGGTGGCCAGGCAGACCGTGATGCCGGCCTGGCCGAGGCCGTCCATGACGCGGTCGAACCAGCCGAAGTCGTAGACGCCCGGCCGGGGTTCGACCCCCGCCCAGGAGAAGATCCCGGCGGTCACCATCGTGACGTGCGCCTGCTTCATGAGGACGAGGTCCTCGGCCCGTACGTCCTCGGGCCACTGCTCGGGGTTGTAGTCCCCGCCGAACCGGATTCCCATCGCGCGCTCCCCCCTGGGGGCTTGTCGGATCGCGTGGTCGCTGGTCGCTGCTGTGGTGCTTGATACGGGTTCGCTGGTCAGGACGAGTTCTTCAGGACGCTCCAGCCGCCGTCGACGACGAGGCTCGCGCCGGTGACGAAGGAGGCGTCCGGGGAGAGCAGGAAGGCGATCGTCGCGGCGACCTCCTCGGGGCGGCCGAGCCGGGCCGCGGCGGTCTCCGCGGCGGTCGCCTCGCGGTCCTCCTCGGAGATGCTTTCCCAGGCGGGCGTGAGGATCGGCCCGGGCAGCACGGAGTTCACCCGTACGTCGGGCCCGTACTCCACGGCCAGCTGCCGGGCGAGGCCGGTGAGGCCCGCCTTGGACGCGGCGTACGCGGGCCGCCCCGGCAGCCCGAAGAGGGCGTGCACGGAGGAGGTCAGCACGACGGCGCCCTGCCGGGCGCGCAGGTCCTCCAGGGCCGCCCGTACGCCGAGGAACGCGCCGGTGAGGTTGACGGCGAGCTGGTGGTCCCAGTCGGCGCGCGGGGTGCGGTCGGCGGGCGCGACGTAGCGGGTGAAGGCGTTGGAGACCAGGCCGTCGACGGGCCCGTAGCGGCCTCTGGCCGCTTCCACGGCGCGCTGCCAGGCGGCCTCGTCGGTGACGTCGCAGTGCTCGTAGGAGGCGGTGCCGCCGGCGGCGCGGATGCGGCGCGCGGTGCGCTCACCGCGCTCGTCGTCGACGTCGAGGAGGAGGACCCGGGCCCCCTCGGCGGCCAGCCGGTCGGCGGTGGCGGCACCGATCCCGGAGGCGGCGCCGGTGACGAGGTGGGTGCGGCCGCCGAACCGCGCCGTTGCGGGCGGCATGTCGCGCTGCTGGCTCATGGCCGCGATCCAAGTGGACGGGGCCCTTGCAGGCAAGAGGGCGCGACTTGCGGGGCACCGCCGTGGGGATACAACCCGGTCGCCGGGCGCGACGCCGTTGTGGCTGGGCGCGCAGTTCCCCGCGCCCCTTACAGGGCGCTCAGCCCGGGATGTTGTCGAACGGGGCCGTCAACTGCCGCAGCAGACCCGCCAGTTCGCCGCGCTCCGCGCGGGAAAGCTCCGCGAGGATCGCCCGCTCCTGGGTGAGCAGCCCGGCCAGGGACTGGTCGGCGCGGTCGCGGCCTTCCGTCGTGAGCCGGACCAGGACGCCGCGCCGGTCGCTGGGGTCGGGCAGCCGCTCGACGAGGCCCTTCTTGGCGAGCCGGTCGATACGGTTGGTCATGGTGCCGGAGGTGACCAGGGTCTGGGTGAGCAGCTGGCCGGGGGAGAGCTGGTACGGAGAGCCCGCGCGGCGCAGCGCGGTGAGCACGTCGAACTCCCAGGGCTCCAGGCCCACCTCCGAGAAGGCCAGCCGCCGCGCGCGGTCGAGATGCCGGGCGAGCCGGCTGATACGGCTGAGCACCTCGAGTGGTTCCACATCGAGGTCGGGGCGCTCGCGGCGCCATGCTGCGACCAGTCGGTCGACCTCGTCCTCCATGACGATCAGTGTAGTGGTTGTGTCGACATGAAGTCTCTTGACGTCAAGATATATTTTGCTGGACGATTGGGCAGCGTCGGCAGACAGTTCCTGCTCCACCGGCCTTGGCCCGTACCAGCAGAGGGGTTCGACCATGCACGACACCCACGTTGCGCCGACCTGGGACCCACAACAGTATCTCCGTCACGCGACCCACCGCACCCGCCCCTTCCTCGACCTGCTCGCCCGGATACCCGACCTGCCCACGGCGCACCGTCCGCGCATCGCCGACCTGGGCTGCGGCCCCGGTAACGTCACGGCCCTGATAGCCGACCGCTGGCCCGACGCGCACATCACCGGCTTCGACAGCTCCGCCGACATGCTGGCCAGGGCGGAGTCGTACGCGGGCCCCACGCCCGGCGGCGGCCTGCTGGACTTCGCCTTTGCCGACGCCGCCACCTGGATCCCCGACGAGCCCTTCGACCTCATCGTCTCCAACGCGGCACTGCAGTGGGTCCCCGGCCACGCCGACTCGTTCGCCCCCTGGATCGACTCCCTCACGCCCGGTGGCACCCTCGCCCTCCAGGTCCCCGGCAACTTCACCTCCCCCAGCCACGCCCTCCTCGGCGAGCTGTGCGAGACCCCTCAGTGGCGCAGCCGCCTCGGCGGCAAGGGCCGGCACTTCGTGCACATCCTCCAGCCGGAGGAGTACCTCGAGCGGCTGATCGACCTCGGCTGCTCCGCGGACACGTGGGAGACCACGTACGTCCAGGTCCTGCAGGGCGAGGATCCCGTACTGGACTGGGTGAAGGGCACCGCGCTGCGCCCCGTCCTCACCGCCCTGGACGGCGACCCGGAAGCGGTCGCGGAATTCCTCGATCAGTACCGCGACCTGCTGCGCAAGGAGTATCCGACCGGCCCGCACGGCACGGTCTTCCCCTTCCGGCGGATCTTCGCCGTGGCCCGTAAGGAGACCTGAGGGCATGATCACCGGCCTCGACCACGTCCAGCTCGCCGCGCCACCCGGCTCGGAGGAAGCACTGTGCGTCTACTACGAGGGCGTGCTGGGCATGGTCCGGGCCCCGAAGCCGGCGGCGCTTGCCGGGCGTGGAGGCTGCTGGTTCGAGGCCGGTACGGTCCGGCTGCATCTCGGCATCGAGGACGGCTTCCGGGCGTCGGCCAAGGCTCACCCGGGGATCCTCGTCACCGGCATCGACGCCTTCGCCGCCCGCCTCGCTGCCCACGGCGCGGATGTCACCTGGGACGACAGCCTCCCGGGCCACCGCCGCTTCTACTCCCACGACCCCGTCGGCAACCGGCTGGAATTCCTCGAACTTCTGTTCTGACCCGGCGCACGCGGGTCCCCTGCGCTGCTCACTCTTTCGGGTGAACTTTGGGGCGGGTGTGACAAGAGGTCACGCCTTGCGATGGCCTATCAGCCGCGGCTTCGGCTCCAGCCCGTCCAGTCCGTGCCAGGCGAGGTTCACCAGATGCGCGGCGACTTCCGCTTTCTTCGGCTTGCGTACGTCCAGCCACCACTGGCCCGTCAGCGCCACCATCCCGACCAGCGCCTGCGCGTACAGCGGCGCCAGCTTCGGATCGAACCCGCGGGCCTTGAACTCCAGGCCCAGGATGTCCTCGACCTGAGTGGCGATGTCACTGATCAGCGACGCGAACGTACCCGTCGACTGGGCCACGGGGGAGTCCCGCACCAGGATGCGGAAGCCGTCGGTGTAGGTCTCGATGTAGTCCAGCAGCGCGAACGCCGCCTGTTCCAGCAGCTCGCGCGGGTGCCCCGCGGTCAGGGCACCCGTCACCATGTCCAGCAGCTGCCGCATCTCCCGGTCCACGACGACCGCGTACAGCCCTTCCTTGCCGCCGAAGTGCTCGTACACCACCGGTTTGGACACCCCGGCCTTCGCCGCGATCTCCTCCACCGACGTGCCCTCGAAGCCCCGCTCGGCGAACACCGTGCGTCCGATGTCCAGCAGCTGCTCCCGGCGCTCCTTGCCCGTCATGCGGACCCGCCGCGCACGCCGCGCGCCCGCACCGGAAGACGCTCTGTCCTTACTGCCACTCACGCTGCTGCCATCGATCGCCACCCGTCAATCATGCCGCCTGGGCGGCCTTGTCCTTGCGGCGGGAGTCGTTCTCCTGGCGGCGGGAGTCGAGCCGGGAGGCGTTCGGCCAGCGCACGTCGTACGCCCACCCCAGCTGCTCGAACCAGCGGATCAGCCGGGCACTGGAATCGAGCTGCCCCTTCAGCACGCCGTGCCGCGCGGAGGTCGGGTCCGCGTGGTGCAGGTTGTGCCAGGACTCGCCGCAGGACAGGATCGCCAGCCACCACACGTTCCCGGAGCGGTCCCGGGACTTGAAGGGACGCTTGCCCACCGCGTGGCAGATGGAGTTGATCGACCACGTGACGTGATGCAGCAGCGCCACCCGCACCAGCGAGCCCCAGAAGAACGCCGTGAACGCGCCCCACCACGACATCGTCACCAGCCCGCCGACCAGCGGCGGAATCAGCAGCGACACGGACGTCCACAGGACGAACTGGCGGGAGATCCGGCGGATCGCCGGGTCCTTGATCAGATCCGGCGCGAACTTGTGCTGCGGCGTCTGCTCCTCGTCGAACATCCACGCCATGTGCGCCCACCACAGGCCCTTCAGCAGGGCCGGCACGGTCTCGCCGTAACGCCACGGAGAGTGCGGGTCACCCTCCGCGTCGGAGAACTTGTGGTGCCGGCGGTGATCCGCCACCCACCGCACCAGCGGACCCTCCACCGCCAGCGACCCCATGATCGCCAGCGCGATCCGCAGCGGGCGCTTCGCCTTGAACGACCCGTGCGTGAAATAGCGGTGGAAACCGATCGTGATGCCGTGGCAGCCGATGAAGTACATCGCCACCATCAGCCCCAGATCGAGCCAGCTCACACCCCAGCCCCAGGCCAGTGGCACCGCGGCCACCAGTGCCAGGAACGGCAGGACGATGAACAGCAGCAGCGCGATCTGTTCCACGGAACGTTTGCTGTCGCCGCCCAGCGTCGCCGGCGGCGGCGCGCTCTCGGCGGGCTTCGGGGTTTTCTCGACGACTTCAGGGCCAGCGGTCATGTGTGTCCCTCGCTGGGGTCGGTGGCAGGGCTACGGTTCCGTAACCTACGGTCTCGTAAGTATGGCAGTGCCGCCACACCGTACAAGGGTGTGACCGGCCCGACAGCTCCTCTCACAGAGCGGACGGTATGACCGCCCGAAAAGCGGAGATCTATTCTTGAGGCGTCGGACAGCGCGGTCCGCAACCCGCCACAAAGGAGTGTCCACAAGACACCCACCAGCCCAGACGTGCTCAACACTGCAAGGAGCCGCACCTGTGAGCAGTGCCGACATCTCTCCCGACGCCGCACAGCAGACCCCGCGCCCCGGGGCCCCCGACACGGCGGACGCCGGCAATGGCGCCCTGCGCGCCGACATCCGCCGCCTCGGCGATCTCCTCGGCGAGACGCTCGTACGCCAGGAAGGCCCCGAGCTCCTCGATCTGGTGGAACGCGTACGCGCCTTGACGCGCACCGACGGCGAGGCCGCCGCCGAGCTCCTCGGCGACACCGACCTGATCACCGCCACCAAGCTCGTGCGGGCCTTCTCCACGTACTTCCACCTCGCCAACGTCACCGAGCAGGTGCACCGCGGCCGCGAGCTGCGCACCCGGCGCGCCGCCGAGGGCGGCATCCTCGCCCGCACCGCCGACATGCTCAAGGACGCCGACCCCGAGCATCTCCGCGCGACCGCGGCCCGCCTCGGCGTACGCCCCGTCTTCACGGCCCACCCCACCGAGGCCGCCCGGCGCTCCGTCCTCACCAAGCTCCGCAAGGTCGCCGAGCTGCTGGAGACCACCGACGCCGGCGACCGCCGCCGCACCGACCTCCGCCTCGCCGAGAACATTGACCTGATCTGGCAGACCGACGAGCTGCGCGTGGCGCGCCCGGAGCCCACCGACGAGGCCCGCAACGCCATCTACTACCTCGACGAGCTCGGCCGCGGCGCCGTCGGCGACGTCCTGGAGGACCTCGCCGCCGAGCTGGAGCGGGCCGGCGTGCAGCTGCCGCCCGGCACCCGCCCCCTCACCTTCGGCACCTGGATCGGCGGCGACCGCGACGGCAACCCCAACGTCACCCCCCAGGTGACCTGGGACGTCCTCATCCTCCAGCACGAGCACGGCATCACCGACGCGCTGGAGCACATCGATGAGCTGCGCGGCGCCCTGTCGAACTCCATCCGCAACTGCGGCGCCACCGAGGAACTCCTCGCCTCCCTCCAGCAGGACCTGGAACTCCTCCCCGAGATCAGCCCCCGCTACAAGCGGCTGAACTCCGAGGAGCCCTACCGCCTCAAGGCCACCTGCATCCGCCAGAAGCTCGTCAACACCCGCGAGCGCCTGGCCAACGACACCCCGCACGTCCCCGGGCGTGACTACCTCGGCACCGGCGAGCTCCTCGACGACCTCGCCCTGCTGCAGACCTCGCTGCGCGAGCACCGCGGCGGCCTCGTCGCCGACGGCCGCCTGGAGCGCACGATCCGTACGATCGCCGCGTTCGGCCTCCAGCTCGCCACCATGGACGTCCGCGAACACGCCGACGCCCACCACCACGCCCTCGGCCAGCTCTTCGACCGCCTCGGCGAGGAGTCCTGGCGCTACGTCGACATGCCGCGCGACTACCGCCGCAAGCTCCTCGCCAAGGAACTGCGCTCGCGCCGCCCGCTGGCCTCCACCCCCGCGCCCCTGGACGCGGCCGGAGCCAAGACCCTCGGCGTCTTCGAGACCATCCGCAAGGCCAAGGCCACCTTCGGCCCCGAGGTCGTCGAGTCCTACATCATCTCCATGTGCCAGGGCTCCGACGACGTCTTCGCGGCGGCGGTGCTGGCCCGCGAGGCCGGCCTGATCGACCTGCACGCCGGCTGGGCCAAGGTCGGCATCGTCCCCCTCCTGGAGACCACCGACGAGCTGAAGATCGCCGACCAGCTCCTCGACGAGATGCTCTCCGACCCCTCCTACCGACGCCTCGTCGCCCTCCGCGACGACGTCCAGGAGGTCATGCTCGGCTACTCGGACTCGTCCAAGTTCGGCGGCATCACCACCTCGCAGTGGGAGATCCATCGAGCCCAGCGACTCCTCCGCGACGTCGCCCACCGGCACGGCGTACGCCTGCGCCTCTTCCACGGCCGCGGCGGCACCGTCGGCCGCGGCGGCGGCCCCTCCCACGACGCGATCCTCGCCCAGCCCTACGGCACCCTCGAAGGCGAGATCAAGGTCACCGAGCAGGGCGAGGTCATCTCCGACAAGTACCTCGTGCCGTCCCTGGCCCGCGAAAACCTGGAACTGACCGTCGCGGCCACCCTGCAGGCATCCGCCCTGCACACCGCGCCGCGCCAGTCCGACGAGGCGCTGGCCCGCTGGGACGCCACGATGGAGACCGTCTCCGACGCCGCACACGGCGCCTACCGCCGCCTGGTCGAGGACCCGGACCTCCCGGCGTACTTCCTCGCGTCGACCCCGGTCGATCAGCTCGCCGAACTCCACCTCGGCTCCCGGCCCTCCCGCCGCCCCGGCTCGGGCGTCTCGCTCGACGGCCTCCGCGCCATCCCGTGGGTCTTCGGCTGGACCCAGTCCCGGCAGATCGTCCCCGGCTGGTTCGGCGTCGGCACGGGCCTGAAGGCCGCCCGCGAAGCCGGCTCCGACGCCGTACTCGCCGAGATGCACGAGCACTGGCACTTCTTCCGCAACTTCCTGTCCAACGTCGAGATGACGCTGGCCAAGACCGACCTGCGGATCGCCCAGCACTACGTCGACACCCTCGTGCCCGACGAGCTCAAGCACGTCTTCGACGTCATCAAGGCCGAGCACGAGCTCACCGTCCAGGAAGTCCTGCGGATCACGCAGGAGAACGAACTGCTGGAAGCCAACCCCGTCCTCCAGCAGACCTTCCGCATCCGCGACGCCTACCTGGACCCGCTGTCCTACCTCCAGGTCTCCCTCCTCGCCCGCCAGCGCGAGGCCGCCCAGCGCGGCGAGGAAGCGGATCCGGTACTGGCCCGGGCCCTGCTGCTGACCGTCAACGGCGTGGCCGCGGGTCTGCGCAACACCGGCTGACCTGCCGCACACCACGAAAGGGCCGGGCGCCGCTCTCCGCGGCACCCGGCCCTTTCGGCTGACTTACAACGTGACGAACGCCGCCACCAGCAACGCGACGCCCGCGAGACCGACGCCCCACGCCGTCCGCCGCATACGCAAGCCCCCGGCCACCACCAGCGAAGCCAGCAGCAGCGACCCGCCCAGCGGCGCCCACGCGTACAGAATGCCGCCCGGCCCCGTACGCACCGCACGGTCCGAATCGGGCTCCACCGTCACCTCGACCAGTTGCCCCTTCTCCGGGGCCGCCGCCTCCGCGAGCACGACCTTCGCCCGCCGCTCCCCGTCGCCGCCCGTCGGCACGTACGGACCCCAGCAGCGGTCCTCCTCGCACGACGCGACCGTCATCGTGCCGCGCTCCTTCGCCTGCACCAGCATCGCGTACTGCGCCGTGCTCCACGACGTCCACGCACCCGCCACCAGC
Organism: Streptomyces purpurogeneiscleroticus; assembly: GCF_020024005.1. Taxonomy (NCBI): domain Bacteria; kingdom Bacillati; phylum Actinomycetota; class Actinomycetes; order Kitasatosporales; family Streptomycetaceae; genus Streptomyces; species Streptomyces purpurogeneiscleroticus. The sequence continues at coordinate 5,385 of NZ_NHSG01000255.1, read as the reverse complement.
AGCAGCAACGCGAGCAGCGCCATCAGCAGGTTCTTCACGACGAGCAGCAGCCCGAAGGCGCTCTCGCCCGCCCGCTTGGTGCGGCTGCGCTTCTTGGACCCCTTCGTACCTGTCCTGGACATGGCGGCGATCCTTGGCCATGCGAGTACGCCCGGTCAACTCGATCAGAACGCTTCGTCAGGCGTCGTCCCGCGCTGTCCCGCTCAGGAGTTGTAGGCGGATTGCGCCCGTTCCAACCCCTCTGTGACCAGCGCCTCCACCGCATCCGCCGCCCGGTCCACGAAGTAGTCCAGCTCCTTGCGCTCCGCCGACGAGAAGTCCTTCAGCACAAAGTCCGCCACCTGCATCCGCCCCGGCGGCCGCCCGATCCCGAACCGCACCCGGTGATACTCCGCACCCAGCGACTTCGTCATCGACTTCAGCCCGTTGTGACCGTTGTCCCCGCCACCCAGCTTCAGCCGCAGCGCCCCGTAATCGATGTCCAGCTCATCGTGGACCGCCACAATGCGCTCCACCGGCACCTTGTAGAAATCCCGCAGCGCCGTCACCGGACCACCCGACAGATTCATGTACGACGACGGCTTCGCCACCACCACCCGTCGGCTCCCCGGCCCCGGAGGACCGAACCGGCCCTCCACCACCTGCGCCCGCGCCTTGTGCGCCTTGAACCGGCCACCCATCCGCTCCGCCAGCAGATCGGCCACCATGAAGCCCACGTTGTGGCGATTGGCGGCGTACTCGGGACCGGGATTACCCAGCCCCACCACCAGCCACGGGCTCGCCGAGTCCTCACTCACCGCTGCACTCCTGCACGTAAGAAACAGTACGTAAAAAAACCGCCGCCCCGCTCGCAACGAACGGGACGGCGGCGGAAGAACCGATGACGGAAACCGTCAGAGGCGGCGACCGTCAGAGGTGGCCCGAGGCTCAGCCCTCGGCGCCCTCCTCGCCCTCACCCTCGCCCTCGGCGGCGGCCTCGGCCTGCGCGGCCACGACCTGCAGGACGACCGCGTCGTCCTCGACACCCAGGGAGACACCGGCCGGCAGCTTGATGTCCTTGGCCAGCACCGACTGACCGGCGTCCAGACCCGAGATGTCGGCGGTGACCGACTCGGGGATGTGGGTCGCCTCGGCCTCGACCGGCAGGGTGTTCAGCACGTGCTCGAGCAGGTTGCCGCCCGGGGCCAGCTCGCCCTCGGTGTGGATCGGCAGCTCGACGGAGACCTTCTCGCCCTGGCGGACCAGCAGCAGGTCGACGTGCTCGATGATGCCGAGACGGATCGTGGCGCGCTGCACGGCCTTCGGGATCACCAGCTCGCGCTTGCCCTCGATGTCCAGGCTGATCAGGACGTTCGAGTTCTTCAGCGCCATCAGGGTGTCGTGGTGCGGCAGCGCAACGTGGCGCGGCTCCGAGCCGTGACCGTAAATGACCGCGGGAACCTTGTCCTCGCGACGCAGACGGCGGGCGCTGCCCTTGCCGAACTCGGTACGCAGCTCGGCGGAAATCTTGACCTCGGCCATGATGCACTCCTCGTAGTACTTCTCAACGGATCTGACGACCGTCACCCGGCCCACGACAGACCTGCTACGAAGAGCGCGTCGATAACGGACAGCCGTACCTACGAGTACGGCCTCCCTCGCCGAGCAACTCCGTGAGTCTACCCGGCGGGGAGGCCGCCTCGAAAATCGATCTTCAGCGCCCTCAGGGCGCGGGGATCTGCGGAAGCTCCTGAGCGGAACCCCGGATAAGCAGGGAATCAGCTCACTGCTCCTCGAACAGGCTCGTCACCGAGCCGTCCTCGAAGACCTCACGGATCGCACGCGCGATCGTCGGGGCCATCGAGAGCACCGTGATCTTGTCCAGCTCCAGCTCACCCGGGGTCGGCAGCGTGTTCGTAAACACGAACTCGCTCACCTTGGAGTTCTTCAGACGGTCGGCCGCCGGGCCGGACAGAATGCCGTGCGTGGCGGTGACGATCACGTCCGCCGCGCCGTTCGCGAACAGCGCGTCGGCCGCGGCGCAGATCGTGCCACCGGTGTCCACCATGTCGTCGACCAGGACACACACCCGGTCCTTCACGTCACCCACGACCTCGTGGACCGTGACCTGGTTCGCCACGTCCTTGTCACGCCGCTTGTGCACGATCGCGAGGGGCGCGTCCAGCCGGTCGCACCAGCGGTCCGCGACGCGCACACGGCCCGCGTCGGGGGAGACGACCGTCAGCTTGTTCCGGTCCACCTTCGCGCCCACGTAGTCCGCCAGCACCGGCAGCGCGAACAGATGGTCCACCGGACCGTCGAAGAAGCCCTGGATCTGGTCCGTGTGCAGATCCACCGTGACAATGCGGTCCGCACCCGCCGTCTTCAGCAGATCCGCCACCAGACGCGCCGAGATCGGCTCACGACCACGGTGCTTCTTGTCCTGACGGGCATAACCGTACGAGGGAATGACCACCGTGATGCTCCGCGCCGAGGCGCGCTTCAGAGCATCAATCATGATCAGCTGTTCCATGATCCACTTATTGATGGGAGCCGTGTGGCTCTGAATCAAAAAGCAGTCCGCACCACGCGCCGACTCCTGATAACGGATGTAGATCTCACCGTTCGCGAAGTCGAAAGCCTTCGTCGGGACCAGGCTGACACCCAGCTGGTGAGCAACCTCCTCCGCCAGCTCGGGGTGGGCGCGGCCGGAGAAGAGCATCAGCTTCTTCTCGCCGGTCGTCTTGATCCCGGTCACAGCAAATCTCCTTGCCAAGCTCTCAAACATGAGGGCGCTTTGCCTGCGCCGACCACGTTGCGTGCGCTTATCACGGTACGCCCCGCACGGCGCACCCGTTGCCCGGTCACTGCTCGCCCTCACTCTGCTGACGAGCAGCCGAAGCGGCCTGCGCGGCGGCGCTTCCCGGTCGCTTACGAGCGACCCAGCCCTCGATATTCCGCTGCTGACCACGCGCGACAGCCAGCGAACCCGGGGGCACATCCTTGGTGATCACGGAGCCGGCCGCGGTGTACGCGCCGTCCCCGACCGTGACAGGAGCCACAAACATGTTGTCCGACCCCGTCTTGCAGTGAGACCCCACCGTCGTGTGATGCTTCGCCTCACCGTCATAGTTCACAAAGACGCTCGCAGCACCGATGTTGGTGTACTCACCAATGGTCGCATCCCCCACATACGACAGATGCGGCACCTTCGTGCCCTCACCGATCGAAGCGTTCTTCATCTCCACATACGTGCCGGCCTTCGCCTTCGGCCCCAGCTCCGTACCCGGCCGCAGATACGCATACGGACCCACACTCGCCCCCGGTCCGACCTTCGCGCCGTCCGCCACCGTGAAAGACACCACAGCGCCCTCGTCGACCGCCGTGTCCGCCAGCCGCGACTGCGGCCCCACCTCGGCGAACGACGCCACATGCGTACTGCCCAGCAGCTGCGTACCCGGATGCACCACCGCATCCGGCCCGAACGTCACCGTGGCGTCCACCCACGTCGACGCCGGATCCACCACCGTCACACCACTCAGCATCGCCGCTTCCAGCAGCCGGTCGTTCAGCAGCCGGCGCGCCTCCGCCAGCTGCACACGGTTGTTGATCCCCAGAATCTCCCGGTGGTCGGCCGCCACCGCCGCACCCACCCGGTGCCCGGCCTCCCGCACGATCCCCAGCACATCCGTGAGGTACTCCTCACCCTGGCTGTTGTCCGTCCGCACCTTGCCCAGCGCCTCGATCAGCAGCCGCGCGTCGAACGCGAACACGCCGGAGTTGATCTCCCGGATCGCCCGCTGCGCGTCGCTCGCGTCCTTGTGCTCCACGATCGCGGTGACCGCGCCGGTCGCCTCGTCGCGCACGATCCGGCCGTACCCGGTCGCGTCCGGCACCTCGGCCGACAGCACGGTGACAGCGTTGCCGTCGGCGGCGTGCGTCTCGGCGAGCTTCCTGAGGGTCTCCCCGGTCAGCAGCGGCGTGTCGCCGCACACGACGACCACGGTGCCGTCCAGCTCGACACCCGGGGCACCGGCCTCGCCGGACCCCCCGGAGGTCAGCTCTTCCAACCCCATACGGACGGCGTGCCCGGTGCCGTTCTGCTCATGCTGCACCGCCGTACGGACGCTCGCGTCGATCTCGCCGAGATGCGCGGTCACCTGCTCACGGGCATGGCCCACGACCACGACGAGGTGTTCGGGGTCCAGCTCACGGGAGGCGGCGACGACATGGCCGACGAGGGAGCGGCCGCAGATCGCGTGCAGGACCTTCGGGGTCGCCGACTTCATGCGGGTGCCCTCACCCGCTGCGAGAACGACGACGGCTGCCGGGCGGTTGGCGCTCACGGGGATGCCCTTCGGCTTCTTGGCTACTTCGGGTGGTGGACACCCGAAGGATACCGGTGCGTATTGCAGCCGAAACTCGGACGGGTCCCGACGATGCCGTCAGGACCCGAACTGAGCAGTGGTGCAGCCTGGCTCCCCTGCCAGGACTCGAACCCGGACATAAGGCACCAAAAGCCTCAGTGCTGCCAATTACACCACAGGGGATGGTAAACGGGGTTAAACCGGACATCGGCCCGGGTGATCCCGTTCAGCACCCAACACTATGCCGCACCACCAGCCTTCAATGCGACGGTATAGGTCGGCGCCTTGTTTGACCCGGATCACGAGGCAGCCGCGGTACCCCTCGCCGACGTTCTTCCGCACCGTCTTCGGATTGTGCTACGCCCGCCGACTCGTGGATCGTTACGTGAAGGTGGAGCCGGTCGCGACCGACGCCGAGCAGGTCCAGTCAGCGGAGGTATGCGCGGATCATGTCGGGGTCGCTGTTGACGAAGGTGACGACCTCGATTCGGCGGTACGGCTTGTCCTTGGAGCCCTCGGCCCAGTAGAGGCCCGCGCCGATGAGGAACAGTTCGCGGTCGCTCAGCTTGCCGATCTCTTCCCGGGCGGCGGCCTTCGTCTTCTGTCGCTCCACGTCGCGCACGGCGAGCTCGTGCTCCCAGCGCTTCTGCGAGGCGATCTTGGCCTGCTCGCCGGGTGCGCGCCCCTCCGGCTTCGGGAGATCCCGTACCCACAAGGAGATCGAGCTCTTCGAGCAGCCGAGCTCCAGTTGGATCCGGTCGTAGGTCATGCCCTGGGAGCGGAGTTCGCGGGCTCTGGTGCGGAGGTCGTCCTTCGCGTTGGGGCGTTTGGTCCACTCCGGGACCGGGGTGCCGTCCAGGAGGCGGTTCAGGAGGTCGTTGTTGTGGACGTGGAGCAAAACGTCGCGCTCGCGGTAGACAGATGTGCCGAAAATGTGGGTGATTCGCCGGTTCGAGGGAAAGTCGCAGGTACTGGTCCGTAACGGACGGGTCGCAGGGTGGTGGGCGTGGCCGGAAATCGGGGGCGGGCGCCCGTAGGG
>NZ_NHSG01000254.1:0-7084 GCF_020024005.1 Streptomyces purpurogeneiscleroticus | reverse complement strand
CCCGCGGCCGCCCGATCTCGGCCCGGTACCCCGGCCCGCCGTCCCCGTCCACCGGCCCGCCGTCCCCGCCGGTGGGCCACCACTCCGCCAGCCACGCCGCGTCCTCGCCCGTCACCGGCTCGCCGAGCCGTTCCGCACCGTCCTCCGCGCGTACGAGTACGCGGCGCACCACGCCCTCCGGGTCCGTCTCGGCGACGTCCACGGGGACGTTGTCCAGCCACTCGTTGGCGAAGAGCAGCCCGGTGAGCGTCCCCGGGGCCGGCAGCTCGGCGAGCCAGGTGATGCGGGGATCGAGCCCTTCGGGGCGGGGCGCCCTCTCGACGGCGTACGCCCGGAGCCGCCCCGGGAGCGAACCGGCCGACGCACCGGCGGCCTCCCCGGCGTCCCGCGCCGCGGCCGCGTCCAGCGTCGCCAGGACGCCGCTCAGCAGCTCGCCGCGCCCCGCCCCGACGTCCAGGACGTCCAGCCGCTCCGGACGGCCCAGCGCCTCGTCCACGCGCTCCAGCAGCGTCGCCACGGCGCCCGCGTACTGCCGCGAGGCGTGCACCGAGGTACGGAAGTGTCCGGCGGGCCCGGGGCCGTCCGAGCGCGTGTAGAAGCCGCCGGGCCCGTACAGCGCCCGTTCCGTCGCGTCCCGCCAGCCGCACCACTCGTTCGTCACCGCCCCACCGTACGGGCGGCCCGGGTACCGCCCGGCATCCACCTTGGGGAGTAGGGCGCGCGCCCAGGATCGCTCCTTCGGTTGACCCGTACACCTATACGGCCTGCCTACGCTGGGTGACGTGCAGCGTCTCTACGACTTCTTCCGCAGGCACCCGACAGGTGTGGACACCTTCTGGGCGCTGCTGCTCCTCGCGTTCTGCGGCCTGTGGCTGGTCTCCGACATACTCACCGGCTCCCTGCAGCGCGCCGTCGGGGTACTGGTCGTTCTCGCGCTGTGCACGGTCGTAGCGCTCCGTCGCAAGGCCCCGCTGAGGATGCTGCTGCTGGCGACGCTCGCGGGCGTCGCCCAGCTGGTCTTCGACGTGGAGCCGAACCCGGCGGACTTCGCGATGCTGGTGATCATCTACACGGTCGCGTACGGGAACGTCCGCTGGGCCTCCCGGTACGCGCTGGTCGGCGGGATCCTCGCGCCGGTCCTGTCCAGGCTCCGCTGGCACCAGCCCGACCCGTACTACACGGTGTGGCAGGACGTGGTGGTCGTCGTCTTCCTGACCGTCCCGTTCGTGCTGGCCTGGGTGATGGGCGACTCGCTGCGCACCCGGCGGGCCTACTGGGCGCAGCTGGAGGAGCGCGCGTCGCGGCTGGAGAAGGAGCGCGCGACGCAGTCCCGCATGGCGGTCGCGGCCGAGCGCGCCCGGATCGCCCGCGAGCTGCACGACGTCGTCGCGCACAACGTGTCGGTGATGGTGGTGCAGGCCGACGGCGCGGCGTACGTACTGAAGTCCGCGCCCGAGCAGGCCCGGCAGGCGCTGGAGACCATCTCCGGCACCGGCCGGCAGGCGCTCGCCGAGATGCGCCGGCTGCTCGGCGTGCTGCGGACCGGCGAGGGCGCCGAGGCCGGCGAGTACGTGCCGCAGCCCGGCGTCGACCAGCTCGCCGACCTCGTGGAGCAGGTGCGCGGCGCGGGCCTGCCGGTGGAGTTCACGGTCGGCGGCCTGGAGCGGCCGCTGCCCAGCGGCGTGGAGCTGACCGCGTACCGCATCGTCCAGGAGGCGCTGACCAACACCCGCAAGCACGGCGGGCCGGGCGTCGGTGCGACGGTGCGCCTGGTCTACGGCGAGGAGAGCCTGGAGCTGCTCGTCGAGGACGACGGCCGGGGCGCGCAGCACGAGCTGTACGAGGAGGGCGGCGCCGACGGGCAGGGCCACGGCCTCATCGGCATGCGGGAGCGCGTCGGTATGGTCGGCGGCAGTCTGGACGCGGGGCCGCGGCCGGGCGGCGGCTTCCGTATCAGCGCCGTGCTGCCGCTCACACCGGCGCGTTAGGGCACTTGGGCGCGCGCCACCACATCCTGTTGACCGAATGCCCCTGAAGGGACGGACCCCCGCCATGACGATCCGCGTGATGCTCGTCGACGACCAGGTGCTGCTGCGCACCGGCTTCCGGATGGTGCTGGCGGCCCAGCCGGACATGGAGGTCGTCGCGGAGGCGGGCGACGGCGTGGCCGCCCTCGAGGCGCTGCGTGCCACCCGGGTCGACGTGATCCTGATGGACGTGCGGATGCCGCACCTGGACGGCGTGGAGACCACCCGGCGGATCTGCGCGGACGGGACGGCGACGGACGCCCCGAAGGTGCTCATCCTGACCACCTTCGACCTGGACGAGTACGCGTTCTCCGCGCTCAAGGCCGGGGCCAGTGGCTTCATGCTCAAGGATGTGCCGCCGGACGAGCTCCTGGGGGCGATCCGCGCGGTGCACAGTGGTGACGCGGTGGTCGCGCCGTCCACCACCCGCCGCCTGCTGGACCGCTTCACGCCGATGCTGCCGTCGGCCGCGCGGCAGGAGGGCCGCCCGGAGCTGCGGCGGCTCACCGAGCGGGAGCGCGAGGTGCTGCTGCTGGTCGCGCAGGGGCTGTCGAACGGCGAGATCGCCGCCCGGCTGGTCCTCTCGGAGGCCACGGTCAAGACGCACGTGGGGCGCATCCTCACCAAGCTCGAACTGCGGGACCGCGTGCAGGCGGTCGTGCTGGCGTACGAAACGGGCCTGGTGCGGGCGGGCGGCGGCGCACCATAGAAGGACCGCGGCAACGAAGGACCGCTGTAACGAAGGACCGATGTCTCCTACCTCCCAGGGAGAGCACCGTGACCGAGCGCAAGCCACCGGGCGTCAGCTTCGAGACGTGGGTCGACCGGCAGATCAGGGAAGCCGCGGAGCGGGGCGAGTTCGACGATCTGCCCGGCGCGGGGAAGCCGCTGACCGGCCTGAACAAGCCTTACGACGAGATGTGGTGGGTCCGGGACAAGATGGCGCGGGAGAACGTCTCCTGCCTCCCGCCCACGCTCGCGCTGCGCAAGGAGGCGGAGGACGCGCTGGCAGCGGCGCGCGGCGCCCGCTCGGAGCGCGAGGCGCGGCGCATCGTGGCGGACCTCAACGACAAGATCCGCGAGGCGCTGAAGAACCCGCAGCCGGGCCCGCCGCTGGGCCTCACGCCGTACGACCCCGAGGAGGTCGTCCAGGACTGGCGGGCGGCCGTACGGGAGCGCCTGCGGGGGCACGACGCCTCCTGAACGCCGCCCTCAGCGCAGGATCCCCTCCAGGCTCAGCGCAGGATCCCCTCCAGGAAGTCGCTCCCCAGCCGGGCGACGACCTGGAGGTCGAGCTGGTGCAGGACGTACCGGCCGCGGCGGCGGGTCTGGATCAGGCCCGCCTTCTTCAGGACGCCCAGGTGCCGGGAGACCTCGGGCGCGGTGATGCCCTGTTCGGCGGCGAGTTCGCCGGTGCTGTACGCGGTCCGGGCGAGATTGCGGCAGATCCGGATGCGTACCGGGTGCGCGAGCGCCTCCAGACGCTGCTGGAGCAGCTCCACGGAGGCCGTACGGGACAACTCGGGGGCGGCCACCGGGTAATGGATCACCGGCCGCCAGCCCGGCGCGTGCAGCACCATCAGGTGCGGCCAGCCGAAGGAGGTCGGGACGAATGTCAGCCCGGCGCCGACCTCCGGGTTCACGGCGGTGGTCCGCCCGTTGCTCAGCTTGTCGACCGTGATGCGGCGCTGCTCCTCGTCCACCGCGAGGGCCGTGGACACCTCCGTGAGCGCGTCGGCCAGGCCCTTGCGGCGCAGTATCTCGGTCTTGTGCCGGGCGTCGGCCGCCAGTTGTACGCGGACGCGCTGCCAGACGTCCGCGAAGAACGCCTGGTCGCAGTCCTCGAAGAAGCGGCGTATCCAGGCCCGTACGGCAGGCGGGTCGGCCAGCAGCCGGCGCGCGAACTCCGCCTGGCGCGGGCCGCGCGCCACCGCACGCTCCAGCGCCTGGTGCCGCGCCTCCGCGTCCACCAGAGGCGAGGGGCCGCCCCGGCTGTAGAGGCTGGCGCAGGAGATCTCCAGCGCCGCCGCGACGTACAGCTCGTCGTCCAGCCGGTCGAGCAGGTCCAGGTCCTCGGCGAGGGTCGCGCCGGGCATGCCGTGGGTGTCGGCGAGCGCCGCGAACGGCATCGAGATGTCGGAGAAGGTCGGGCCCCACAGGAAGTCCGCCTCGTGCAGCCGGTCGGCGAGGTCCGGTTTGAACGCGGCGCAGGTCGCCGTGGTCCAGCCGTGCAGCCCCGGGTGGTGGCCGGGCTCGGTGAGCGCGTGCAGCGCGGTACCGAGCTCCGCGAGCGGCGAGGGGGCGAAGACGAAGCGCTCCTCCGGCAGGCCGGTGATGTCGATCTGGATCCCCACGTGTTCCTCCCCTGTACGCGCGCGCCGTCGCCGGCCCGGTACGCCCATCATGCGTGACCTGTGAGGCGCGCCCGCCGACGTTTGACGGCTCCCGTCAATCGGCGTGCCCCGGGCGGCGCGCGCCGCCCACCGTGGAGGGCATGAACGCGATGCAGCAGCACATGATCGATGTCTACCGCGCAGCTCAGCGGGGGGAGGCCGGGCCGCCGCTGCCCGGCACCGGCGACGTACGGGCGCTGCGGGAACTACGCGACTGGCGGCGCTTCGAGGCCGTCGTCACGCCGCCCGCCGACCGGCTGCCGGCCCGGGGCCTGCTGCGTGCCGTACGGGCCCTGCTCGGGCGCCGTACGCCCGTCTCAGCCCCCGTCGGCCACCGCCCGCACCCGCGTCAGGAAGTCCGCGAGAACGCCCCGCACATCGGCGGCAGTCCAGCCCAGTGCGGCTGAGCCCACGTGGACCTCGGTCATGGCCGTGCCCGGCACGCCACCGCCCCACCAGCGGCGGAAGAGCGCCGTACGGGTCTCCTCGGCCAGCCGCAGGCTCGCCTCCTCCAGCACTTCGGGGGCGTACGGCAGCCACACCTGGAAGTCGTGGGTGTGCGGCGGGTCGGGGTGCACCCGGAACCACGGCACGCCGCACTCGGCCAGCCCCTCGGCCAGCGCCCGCGCGATCACCCCGGCGTGCGCGACGTACTCCGGGAGGCGGGGCAGCTCGCGGTCCAGGCCGGTGAGCGCGGCGAGCGCGGCCGGCCACTGCTGGAACGGGAGCCCGCCGTACCGGTGCCGCCAGGCCCGCGCCTCGGCCACGAAGTCCTCGCTGCCGGCCAGCGCGGCGCCGGATATCCCGCCCAGCGACTTGTAGAACGACACGTACACGCTGTCGGCGAGATCGGCGATCTCCGGGAGCGGGCGTCCGAAGTGCGGCACCGACTCCCACAGCCGCGCGCCGTCGAAGTGCACCGCCGCGTCGCGCTCCCGGGCCGCGTCCACCACGGCCACCAGCTCGTCCCACGAGGGCAGCACGAAACCGGCATCCCGCAGCGGCAGTTCCACCGCGAGCGTCCCGAAGGGCTCGTCCAGGCCGCGTACCTCCTCGGCGGCCGGCAGCCGGGGCTCCCGCGTCGGGTGGATCATGCGCAACCCGCTGACCACCGCGTACGCGTCCCGCTCGTGCACCTCCAGGTGCGACATGGGATGCCCGGCCACCGTGGCGCTGCCCGTACGCCCCGCCCAGCAGCGCAGCGCGACCTGCTGCGCCATCGTGCCGGTGGGGAAGAACACCGCGGCCTCGGTGCCCAGCAGCTCCGCCGTGCGCCGCTCCAGAGTGCCGACGACGCCCTCCTCGTCGGCATAGAAGTCCACCGGGGCGTCCAGGCCGTACGCTCCGGGGGCGTCGGCGGCCAGCCGGGCCAGCCGCTCGGCGACGCTCTCGTCGCCGACGCCGCGCATCAGTGCCCGGTCGCAGCCGCGCCAGGCGGCGAGCCGGCGCGTCCGGTCCTCCTGGTCGGTCATGTGCTGCCCGCCTCCTAGGCCCGCTCGCGCTCCACCTGTATGCCGGCCGATCATCCCGTACCGCACCATGGACGGCGAGGGGGTTTCCGAGCGCTCACGAGACGCCCGTCTCACCTGCCGTCCGTCCCTCGGGGCGCGTCCGGAACACCGCGTAGCATGACCAGGAAACGTCCGGTACCCCCCGCGGACTGGAACGGAAGGCCATTGCCGCGTGAATGAGAATCCCCTTACCGAGGCCCAGGACCGCCCCGCCCGGCTCACCGTCGGCGTCGTCGGGGCAGGCCGCGTAGGGCCCGCGCTCGCCGCGTCCCTGCAGCTGGCCGGGCACCACCCGGTCGCAGTCTCCGGCGTCTCCGACGCCTCCCGGCGGCGCGCCGCCGCGCTCCTCCCCGACGTGCCCGTCGTGCCGCCGGAGGAGGTCCTCGCGCGCGCCGAGCTGGTGCTGCTGACGGTCCCCGACGACGCCCTGCCGGGCCTGGTCGCCGGGCTCGCGGAGACCGGCGCCGTGCGGCCGGGACAGCTGCTCGTGCACACCTCCGGGCGGTTCGGCGCCGGGGTCCTGGACGAGGCCACCCGGGCCGGTGCGCTGCCGCTGGCCCTGCACCCCGCCATGACGTTCACCGGCACCTCCGTGGACGTCCAGCGGCTGGCCGGCTGCTCCTTCGGGGTCACCGCGCCCCAGGAGCTGCGGATGGCCGCCGAGGCGCTGGTCATCGAGATGGGCGGCGAACCCGAGTGGATCGAGGAGGCCGCCCGGCCGCTGTACCACGCGGCCCTGGCCATCGGCGCCAACCACCTCGTCACGCTGGTCGCCCAGTCCCTGGAGCTGCTGCGCACGGCCGGGGTCGGCGCGCCGGACCGGATGCTCGGGCCGCTGCTGGGCGCCGCGCTGGACAACGCGCTGCGCTCCGGGGACGCCGCGCTCACCGGGCCGGTCGCGCGCGGTGACGCCGGTACGGTCGCCGCGCACGTCGCGGAGTTGCGCAGGCACTCCCCGCAGGCGGTCGCCGGATACCTCGCCATGGCCCGTACGACGGCGGACCGGGCGCTCGCGCACGGCCTGCTCAAGCCGGAGCTCGCCGAGGACCTGCTCGGCGTGCTCTCCGGAGACCCGGACCGCACGGAGGGAGGCACCCGATGAACACCACCGCACAGCACCCGGCCGGTACCGACGCCCGCGTCCCGTCGGCCG
>NZ_NHSG01000253.1:0-18822 GCF_020024005.1 Streptomyces purpurogeneiscleroticus | reverse complement strand
TGTGGTTGGCGACGCGGTACGGGTTGAACCAGGCGTGCAGCTCCAGATCGCGCTCGTGCGCCTCCCGGACGGCGAAGTCCAGCGGGTCCCAGCCGGGGTCGCGGCCCTGGACGCCGGTGAGGTACTGCGACCACGGCTCGTACGGGGAGGGCCACAGCGCGTCGGCGGTGGGGCGTACCTGGAAGATCACCGCGTTCAGCCGGGTGGCGGCCGCCTTGTCGAGGTAGGCCACCAGCTCGGCCTGCTGCTGCGCGGCGGTCAGGCCCGGCTTGGACGGCCAGTCGCGGTTGGCCACGGTCGCCAGCCACATCCCCCGGAACTCCGGCCGGCGGCCGGCCGCACCGCCCCTCCCCTGACCTGCGCTTTCGGTGGGCTGCCCGGCCCCGCCCGGCGTACTCGCCGCCGCGCCCGGCACCCACAGCATCGAGGACGCCGCCCCCAGCGCCGCCACCGTGAAACCCCTCCGCGTAGCACCTCTCCGGGCGATTGTGCCTATTCCGCCTATTCGCCGTAGTCGCATACCACCACCCCTTCCGTCCGGTGCCTCCGGCTCTCCACGCTCAGAATGCCCGCCCCGCCCGCTCCTGCGCACCAGCGCGCGGAGTAACGTCGGGGCCGAGGCGGGCGTCGGACCCTTACGGCCCCCGCCGGTCCCGAAGATCAGCGAAAGGCACGATGTGACCGACATCGAACGCGTCGGAGTGGTCGGCTGCGGCCAGATGGGCGCCGGCATCGCCGAGGTATGTGCGCGGGCCGGCCTGGAGGTCATGGTCGCCGAGACCACCGGCGAGGCCCTGGAAATCGGCCGCACCCGCCTGACCAATTCCCTCGGCAAGGCGGCCGAGCGCGGCAAGATCACCAGTGCGGAGCGCGACGCGACGCTCGCCCGGCTCAGCTTCACCACCGACCTCGGCGAATTCTCCGACCGCGACCTCGTCATCGAGGCGGTCGTGGAGAACGAGCAGGTCAAGACCGAGATCTTCCAGGTGCTCGACCAGGTCGTGACGCGCCCCGACGCGATCCTGGCCTCCAACACCTCCTCCATCCCGCTGGTGAAGCTCGCCGTCGCGACCTCCCGCCCGGAGCAGGTCATCGGCATCCACTTCTTCAACCCGGCACCGGTGCAGAAGCTGGTCGAGATCATCCCGGCGCTCACCACCGGCGAGGAGACCATCAAGCGCGCCGAGGCGCTGGTCCAGAACCACCTGGGCAAGCACGCCATCCGCGCCCAGGACCGCTCCGGCTTCGTCGTCAACGCGCTGCTGATCCCGTACCTGCTCTCCGCGATCCGGATGTTCGAGCAGGGCACGGCGAACCGCGAGGACATCGACAACGGCATGGAGCTGGGCTGCGCCCACCCGATGGGTCCGCTGAAGCTGGCCGACCTGATCGGCCTGGACACCGTCGCCTCGGTCGCCGACTCGATGTACGAGGAGTTCAAGGAGCCGCTGTACGCCGCTCCCCCGCTGCTGCAGCGGATGGTCGACGCGGGCCGGCTGGGCCGCAAGACGGGCTCGGGCTTCTACCCGTACTGAGCGCCCGTACTGAGCGCCTGATCCACGGGGGCGCCGGACGGCGTTGTGAAGGCGTGGGCCGTCCGGCCGTCCGCCGCCGCTCGGGGGGAAAGACGGCGGTCGGACACCGCCGGCGGGCGCCCGTCCGCCGGCTGTCGCCCCCGTGGCCCTGTTGAGTCAACTCCTCGGCGGCCGTGGCCGGGACCGTGTGAAAGGGTCCGGTTCGGGTGCGCGGTTCGCACCCCGTGTGAAGTCCGCACACCCCCCGCCGCAGCCTCGGCCGCACTGAATTCACACGGGGTGTGCGGCGTTGACACGCATATTCCTCCCGCACACTCTCCCGCCCTGCCCCACAAAGCAGTTCACTGTCTGTAGTACAGAAAACACCGAGTTTCCGAGAGGAATGAGGAGCGGACAGTGACCGCCCACCCTGAAACCGAACTGGTGGCCACCGATGTGGCGGAGCTCAGGCGCTGCTGTGACGTGCGCACCGCACGTGTCGACGGCCAGCTCGCCCTGCTCGCGCAGCGCACCGAGAGTTACGAGCGCGACGCGGAGGAACTGGCCAGCAGGCTCACGCAGATTGAACACGGACGGTGGCCACTGCCGTCCGTCGCCGCGCTCACCGGGATCGCGGCCCTGGCGGTCGCCGTGTGGCAGGTGCTGACGAACTGACCGGTGGACCGGCCGGTGGCAGGGGCCACCGGACCTGTCCGGCACCGGGCGGCGCCCGCCCAAGACCCTGACGGGCGCGCCCGGCCGGGGCTCAGCCCAGGCGGAGATGGTGCAGCATCAGCAGCGCCGCCGCCATGTTGGCGGCCGGCACCTCACCCCGCGCCACCATGTCCGGCACGAGCTTGAGCGGTACCCACTCCCGCCGGTCGGACTCGAAGTCGTCCTCGGGGTGGCCGACGTACTCGGCCCGGTCGGACCAGTAGATGTGGTGCACGGCGTCCGTGAGGCCGTTGGACGGCTCCACGGACAGCAGATGGGTCAGGGGCCCGGGCCGCCAGCCGGTCTCCTCCTCCATCTCGCGGGCGGCCGCGACGGCGACGTCCTCGCCGTCCTCGACCACCCCGGCGGCCAGCTCCCAGCCCCAGGTGTCGGTGATGAAACGGTGCCGCCACAGCAGCAGCACCTCGTTCGCCTCGTTGACCACCGTGGCCACCGCCACGGCCCGCATCCGGATCAGGTAGTGGTCCAGATGCCGCCCGTCCGGGAGCTCCACATCAGCGAGGTTGACCCGGAACCAGCGGTTCTCGTACACGGTCTGCTCCATGAGATTTTTCCATCGCACGTGCCTGCCACCTTCCGCCGAAGAGATGGCACGTGGACACGAGCCATCCGTCAGAGCGGAACGCGCAACGCCTCATCGATCAAGTCGGCCGCGGCGTCGGTGGCGCTGCTTCCGGTGCCGGCAAGGAGCTCGCGTACCGCCCGCAGGCGGTCCCGTAACCGCTGCGACTCCATGCCCCGTGCCTGTTCCGCCATCTGCGTCGCGCTGGCCACGGCCTTTTCGGCCTCTCCCTGTCTCAGCTCGATGTGCGCGAGGATGGCGAGCCGGTGCACCCTGCCGCGGTCGTGCGCGGGGGTGTCGACGGCGGCGGTGGCCTGTTCCTGTGCGGCCCGCAGGTCGCCCAGGCTGAGCAGCGCCTCCGCCACCTGTACGTTGACCAGGCCCGGCTGGACGTAGCCGGTCTCGTCCGGCTCCAGGCGCGGCCGGATCCGCTCCGCCGCGGCCTCGGCGCGGCGGATGCAGGACAGCGCGCCGGCGCCGTCGCCCAGCCGCGCGTACGCCTTCGCCTGCATCGCGTACAGGTCGGTGGCCAGCGCCGCGGTGATGTGCGGGCCCGCCGCGCGCAGTGCCGCCTCGGCGAAGGCGACCGCCTGGCGGTACTCGCGGGTGAACAGCGACTGGTTCACCAGCAGCGCGATGATGTACGCGCCGAGCCCCCGGTCGCCGCTGGCCTTGGCCAGCCGCAGCGCCTGGTGGAAGTAGCGCTGCGCGAGCCCGAAGGCGTCCGAGTCGTACGCGCAGATGCCGGCCACGGCGACCAGCCCGCCGGTGGCGCGGTGCAGCTGACGCCCCGTGGCGTCGGTGTAGCTGCCGCGCAGCAGCGGCGCCGCCTCGGTGTTGAGGAAGCCGACGATGCGCGCTCTGGTCGCGACGCCGCCGGCCTTGCGGTACATCTGCTCGTAGTGCGTGCGCGCCGAGCGCAGCATCTCGATGTCGGCCATGGACACCCGGGTCAGGCCGCTCCGCGAGACGTCGGAGTCCTCCGGTGGGTTCTCCCACTCCCATACGGGCATGACCGCCGAAGTCCCGGTCAGCGCGGGCGCGCTGAGGACGTGCGGGCGCTGCTGCTCGTCGGAGCGCCACAGGGCGGTGGCCCGCTCGACGAAGCCGGAGAGCGGGGTGTCGGCGGCACGGCGGGTGCCGGGCCGGCTCAGCCCGATGTCGTCCAGGCCGACCGGGCGGTGCAGCCGGTCGCTGAGGATCTCGCAGATCAGGTCGGGGACCTGGCCGCGCGGCCGCTGGCCCTTCAGCCAGCGGGCCACGGCGGTGTGTTCGTACCGCAGGGACAGGCCGCGCCGGCGGCCGAGCTGGTTGATGTGCACGGCCAGCCCGGCGTGCGAGATGCCCGCCTCGTCCAGGATCGCATCGAGCAGGGTATTGGGCTCCATGGCCCCCTCCTGATCCGCGCCCTCGCCCGTCGCGGGCGCGCTTCGCCTCATCATCAGCGTAATCAGGGGAAGTTCACACGGGGTGTGAACGGCGGGGGCCCCGTTCGGCGGGGCGGCGTCACGCGGGGACGTGCGGGCGGTCCTCGGCGAGGGCCAGCAGGGCGACGTCGTCGGTGAGCCGGCCGCCCGCGTGCC
Source organism: Streptomyces purpurogeneiscleroticus (assembly GCF_020024005.1). NCBI lineage: Bacteria > Bacillati > Actinomycetota > Actinomycetes > Kitasatosporales > Streptomycetaceae > Streptomyces > Streptomyces purpurogeneiscleroticus. The sequence continues at coordinate 14,428 of NZ_NHSG01000253.1, read as the reverse complement.
GGACGATCCGGTCGCGCACGGCGGCGACGAGGGCGCAGGGGGCGAGCGGGCGCGTGGCGGCCCCGGACAGGCACGCGAGCAGTTCCGTGCGGAGCGGGAAGAACGCCCCGTGCGCGTCGCGGGCGTCCTCGGCGCCGTCCGTGTACAGCAGCAGCCCCTCGCGGCCGGCCAGCCGCCCGGGCAGCGGGTGGAGCCGCTCGGGGAGCGGGAACAGGCCGAGCGGGGGCAGCGGTTCGTCCTGCGCGACCGGCTCGGCCGTGCCGCTGCCGAACCGGTAGGGCCAGGGGTGGCCGCAGTTCAGTGCGGTGTACTCGCCGCCATGCGCGACCTGGAGCAGCAGTACGGTGACGAACTCCTCGGCGGCGTCCGCGTCTTCGGCTTCCGCCGCTCCGGACCGCCCGGCCAGGTGCCGCGCCAGCGCGCGGTCCAGGCGGCGTAACACCCCCGACAGTTCCGGCTCGTCGTGTGCGGCCTCGCGGAAGCAGCCGAGCATGGCGGAGACCGTTCCGACGGCCGCCAGGCCGTGGCCGCGCACATCACCGATGACGACCCGCAGGCCGTACCGCGTCGGCACCGCGTCGTACAGGTCGCCGCCGATGAGCGCGCCCTCGCCCGCCGACAGGTGCCCGGCGGCGACCCGGATGGAGCCGATCCGCTCCGGCAGCGGGCGCAGCACGAGCCGCTGCGCCGCCTCCGCGACGTCCCGGGTGCGCGCGAGCTCGCGGAGCAGCCGCGCCCGCCGCCCCGCCGACAGATAGCTGGCCGCGACCACGGCGAGGATCGCGGCGCAGGTGCCCAGCCGGGTCGCGGTCGTGGTGTCCTGGCCGGCCGCGCCGAGCGGCACGAGGGCGATCAGCGCGCACAGGCCGCCGAGCACGACGCACTCCCGGCGGCCGGTGCCGGCGCAGGCGATGGCCGGGGCGGCGGCGAGCAGTTGGAGTGGCTGGGTGTGGCCGGTACCGGCCAGTTCCCAGGTGAGGATCGCGGCCACCCAGATCCCGGGGAGCACGAGGACGAGCAGCCGGCGCATGAAGCCGCCGAACGTTTCTCCCGCCACGGGCGGCAGCGGCCGCCACGCCCACGTGCGGTTCATCCGGATGGTCTCCCTCGGCCGTACCGTCGCGTGGTCGCGTGCCGACGCATAAATGCTCCACGGCGTGATCGATTCTGGCGACGCCGGGTGGCGGGCCGGCCACCCAGCGCCGCCCTCTCACCCGATCGAGTGACGAGCGAGGTTGACGCCACCCGGAGGCCGTCCGACCGAAACGGGCACGGAAAAGCGGGGGCGGTACCGGTCGGAACCGGTACCGCCCCCGCTCCGGGGTGCTTCCTCAGCCGCGCAGGCTCGCGCCCGTGCGCTCCACCGCCGCCGCCACGGCCGCGTCACGGGCCGCGGTGGCCTCGTCGGCGGTCAGCGTGCGGTCGGCCGCGCGGAAGCGCAGCGCGTACGCCAGGGACTTCTTGCCCTCGCCGACCTGCTCGCCGGTGAAGACGTCGAACAGCCGCAGGTCCTCCAGCAGTTCACCGGCGCCGGACCGCAGCGCGGCCTCGACGTCGGCGGCCGGGACCGCGGAGTCGACGATCAGCGCGACGTCCTGGGTGGCGACCGGGAAGGTGGAGATCCGCGGCGCGGGCACCACACCCGCACCGGCCCGCTCCAGGCGGTCCAGGTCGATCTCCATGGCGGCGGTCCGCTCCGGCAGGCCGAGCGCCTTGATGACGCGCGGGTGCAGCTCACCGGCGTTGCCGACGAGCACCTCCTCGCCGTCCACGACCGCGAGCAGCGCGGCGCAGCGGCCCGGGTGCCAGGGCGCGTGCTGGTCCTGGCGGACGATCAGCTCGACGCCGGCCTCACGGGCCACCAGGCGGCCCGCCTCGACGGCGTCGGCCCAGGTCGCCGGGCGGCCCTTGCCCCACCAGCCGGCCTGCTCGCGGGCGCCCGCGAGGACCACGGCGGCGCGGCGCGGCTGCTCGGGCAGCGCGGCATTCAGCGCGGCGATCTCCGCGTCGGTCGGGCGGCGGTCGACGGGCAGCCGGGCGGCCGGCTTCTCGTCACCGGTCGGCCGGAAGACCAGGCCGGTCTCGAAGAGCGCCAGGTCGTGCGAGCCACGGCCGTCGTTGCGGCGCAGCGCCGACAGCAGGCCCGGCAGCAGCGTCGTACGGAGCGAGGGCTCCTCGTCCGAGAGCGGGTTGACCAGCTTCACCGTGCGGCGGCGCGGGTCGTCGGCCTCGATGCCGAGCTGGTCGAGCACGGCCTCGCCGATGAACGGGTAGTTCAGCGCCTCGACGTAGCCGGCGCCGGCCAGCGCGCGGCCGGCCCGGCGGTGCAGCCGCTGCCGCTCGGTCAGGCCGGTGCCCGCGGGCGGCGTGGGCAGCGTGGAGGGCAGGTTCTCGTAGCCCTCCAGCCGGATGACCTCTTCGGCGAGGTCGTTCGGGTCGGTCAGGTCGGGGCGCCAGGACGGCACCGTGACCATGAGCTCGTCCTGGCCGTACACGTCGCAGCCGACCTGCTGGAGGCGGCGGACGACGGTCTCGCGGCCGTACGCCACGCCCGCGACCTTGTCCGGGTGGTCCGCCGGGATGGTGATCGTGTGCGGCCCGCTGGGCGCCACGATCTCCGTCACGCCGGCCTCGGCGGTGCCGCCCGCGAGCAGGACGAGCAGGTCGACGGTCCGCTGCGCGGCGGCGGACGCGGCCTCCGGGTCCACGCCGCGCTCGAAGCGCTTGGACGCCTCGGAGGACAGCTTGTGACGGCGGGCCGTGCGCGCGATCGCGAGCGGGTTGAAGTGCGCCGCCTCGATGACGACGTCGGTGGTGCCCCGCACCGCACCGGTCTCCGGGTCGGCCCCGTGGTCGGCGATCTCGGTGTTGGCGCCGCCCATGACGCCCGCCAGGCCGATCGGCCCGCGGTCGTCGGTGATGACCAGGTCCTCGGCGTCCAGGACGCGCTTCGTGCCGTCCAGCGTCGTGATCTTCTCGCCGGGCTCGGCGCGGCGGACCCCGATCGTGCCCTCGACGAGGGAGCGGTCGTAGGCGTGCAGCGGCTGGCCCAGTTCGAGCATCACGTAGTTGGTGACGTCGACGGCGAGCGAGATCGGCCGCATGCCGGCCTTCTGCAGACGGCGCTGCAGCCAGATCGGCGAGCGCGCCTCGGGCTGGAGGCCCACGACCGTACGGGCGGTGAAGCGGTCGCAGCCGATCGGGTCGGTGACCTTGACCGGGTAGCCGTAGCTGTTCGGCGGCGGCACGTCCAGCAGCGCCGGGTCGCGCAGCGGCAGGCCGTACGCGGTCGCGGTCTCGCGGGCCACGCCGCGCATCGACAGGCAGTAGCCGCGGTCCGGGGTGACGGCGATGTCCAGCACCTCGTCGACCAGCTGCAGCAGCTCGATCGCGTCGGTGCCGACCTCGTACTCCGGAGGCAGCACGATGATGCCGCCGCTGCCGTCGTCGCCCATGCCCAGCTCGTCGCCGGAGCAGATCATGCCGTGCGACTTCTTGCCGTACGTCTTGCGCGCGGAGATCTTGAAGCCGCCGGGCAGCGTGGCGCCCGGGAGGACCACGACGACCTTGTCGCCGACGGCGAAGTTGCGCGCGCCGCAGACGATCTCCTGCGGCTCGCCGGTGCCGTTGGCCTGGCCGACGTCGACCGTGCAGAAGCGGATCGGCTTCTTGAAGCCCTCCAGCTCCTCGATCGTCAGCACCTGGCCGACGACCAGCGGACCCTCGATGCCGGCGCCCAGCTGCTCGACGGTCTCCACCTCCAGACCGGAGGCAATCAGCTTGGTCTGCACGTCACGACCGGACTCACCGGCCGGCAGGTCGACGTACTCCCGCAGCCAAGAAAGCGGGACCCGCATCAGATCTCCATCCCGAAAGGCCGGGTGAAGCGCACGTCACCCTCGACCATGTCTCGCATGTCCTCGACGTTGTGGCGGAACATCAGCATCCGCTCGATGCCGAACCCGAAGGCGAATCCGCTGTACTTCTCCGGGTCGACGCCGCAGGCGGTCAGCACCCGCGGGTTGACCATGCCGCAGCCGCCCAGCTCGATCCAGCCCTCGCTGGAGCAGGTGCGGCAGGGCGCGTCCGGATTGCCCACGGACGCGCCGCGGCACACGTAGCACACCATGTCCATCTCGGCGGACGGCTCGGTGAACGGGAAGTAGTTCGGGCGCAGCCGGGTCTCCATGCCCTCACCGAAGAGCGCCCGGACCATGTGGTCCAGGGTGCCCTTGAGGTCCGCCATGGTCAGGCCCTCGTCGATGGCGAGCAGCTCGACCTGGTTGAAGACCGGGGTGTGGGTCGCGTCCAGCTCGTCGGTGCGGTAGACGCGGCCCGGGCAGATGACGTAGAGCGGCGGCTCGCGGTCCAGCATCGAGCGGATCTGCACCGGCGAGGTGTGCGTGCGCAGCACCACACCGGTCTGCTTCTCGTCGCCGTCGGCGGCCGACTCGACGAAGAAGGTGTCCTGCATCGTGCGGGCCGGGTGGTCCGGGGCGATGTTCAGCGCGTCGAAGTTCAGCCACTCGGACTCGACCTCGGGGCCCTCGGCGACGGAGTAGCCCATCGCCACGAAGACGTCCTCGATGCGCTCCGAGAGGGTGGTGAGCGGGTGCCGGGCGCCGGCCTGTACGCGGTCGTACGGCAGCGTGACGTCCACCGCCTCCTCGACCAGTACGCGGGCGTCCCGCTCGGCCTCCAGCTCCTCCTGGCGGACCTTGAGGGCCTGGTTCACGCGGCCGCGGGCCTGGCCGACGCGCTTGCCGGCGTCCGCCTTGGCGTGCGGGGGCAGGGCGCCGATCTCCCGGTTGGCGAGCGCGAGCGGCGAGGTGCCGCCGGTGTGGGCGGTCTTCGCGTGAGCGAGCTCGTCGAGGTCGGTCGCGGCGGCGAACGCGGCGAGCGCCTCGCTCTGCATGCGCTCGATCTCTTCCGGTTTCAGGGCCTCGACCTCAACAGGGTCGTACGACTTATTGGGTGCGGACATCTCTTCCCGTGCTTCCGGTGGTCTTGGCGCGCGGCTTGCCCCCGACGCTTGAATGCCAAAGGTGCCAAAGGTCAAGTCTAAGGGGCATCGCTGCCACGCCTCACCGACGCCCCAGGCAGGACGGCGCCCGTCGGTCCCGCTCAGGCCATGAAGGCCGGGGTGCCGACGGGCAGGGTAAATCGGAACTGCGCGCCGCCGGCCGGGGCCCGGCCGACCGTGATCGTGCCGCCGTGGGCCTCGACGATGCCCTTGACGATGTACAGGCCCAGGCCGGTGCCGCCGCGCTTGCTGCCCCGCCAGAAGCGGGTGAAGACGCGGCTCATCGACTCCTCGGGGATGCCGGGGCCCTCGTCGCTCACGGTGACGGTCGTTCCCTCCGCGCCGGTCGTCATGGGTGTCGGTGCCACTTCGATGGTGACCGTTCCCTCGCCGTGCCGCACCGCATTTTCCAGCAGGTTGCCCAGTACCTGATCAACCTTGTCCGGATCGGCCCACATCTCGGGGAGCGGTTCCAGTATGCGGATCAGGAAGCGGTCCGGGCGCTGGCCCGCCGTGGTCTGCGCCTGGACGTGCCGCCGTACCGCCGAGGCCATGTCGACCCGCTGCCGGCGCACCTCGAGACGCCCCGAGTCGATCCGCGAGATGTCCAGCAGCTCGGCGATCAGCCGCGTCACACGGTTCGCGTCCGCGTCGACCGTCTCCAGCATCAGCCGCTTCTGGTCGTCGGTGAACCGCTCCCACTTCTGCAGCAGGGTCGCGGTGAAGCCCTTCACGGAGGTCAGCGGCGAGCGCAGCTCGTGCGCGACGGTGGCGATCAGCTCGGCGTGGCTCAGCTCCGTACGCCGCCGCGCCTCGGTGCCGCGCAGCGTGACGACCAGCCGCCGCACCGTGCCCAGCGGCCGGTCGCGTACGTACCGTGCGGAGACCAGCAGCTCCCGGCTGCCGAGCAGCAGATTGCGCTCCGGCTGGCCGGTGCGGATGGCCAGCCCGCCGTACGGGTCGGTGAGCTGCCACCAGCGGCGGCCCTCCATGTCCTGCAGCGGCAGCGCGCTCTCCAGGGGCAGCCCCAGTACGTCGCCGGGGTCAACGGCCGTCAGCCGGGCTGCGGCGGCGTTGAAGCACACCACCCGGCCGCTCTCGTCGGCCACCACCAGACCGTCGGGCAGCTCGTCCGGTACCAGCCCGGCGGCCGTGGCGGCCGGGTCGTACGGGAGTGGAGGGTTCTCGCCGGGGTCGCCCGAGAGACAGATGTCCACCACGGACGCGCGTGTGCCGGAAGTCCGCACATTCATCCCGCTGCCCCCTTCCGGTGTGGGCACGCCACCCTACTAGCCCGCGGCGGTGGAGCGGCACCCTCCGGCCGTGCGCTGGGCGCGCGCGGAGGCGTACAGGCACACCGCGGCCGCGGTCGCGAGGTTCAGGCTCTCGGCCTTGCCGTGGATGGGCACCCGCACGACGGCGTCCGCGAGCGCGCGGGTCTCCTCCGGGAGTCCCCATGCCTCGTTGCCGAAGATCCAGGCCGACGGACCGCCCATGGTCCCCGCGTCCAGCTCCGCGTCCAGGTCGTCCTCCCCCGCACCGTCCGCCGCCAGGATCCGCACGCCCACGCCCTTGAGCCCGTCGACGACCCGCTCGACCGGCACGCCGACCGCCACCGGCAGGTGGAAGAGCGAGCCGACGGAGGCACGTACGGACTTGGGGTTGTACAGGTCGACGGAGGCGTCGGTGAGCACCACGGCGTCGGCGCCCGCGGCGTCCGCGCAGCGCAGTACCGTACCGGCGTTCCCGGGGTCACGGACGTTGGCCAGCACCGCGACCAGCTTGGGCCGCGCGGCCAGGATCTCCTCGAACGGCGAGTCCAGGAAGCGGCAGACGCCGACCAGGCCCTGCGGGGTCACGGTCTGCGAGAGGTCGGCGATGGTGTCGTCGTCGGCGAGCAGCACGCGCACCCCGGCGTCCTGGGCCGCGGCCACGATGGCCTCGTGCCGCTCGGCGGCCTCGGGCGTGGCGAAGACCTCGATCAGGGTCGGCTCGCCGCCACTGCTGTGCCGTACGGCCTCTCTGACCGCCTGCGGCCCCTCGGCGATGAACCGGCGCTCCTTGCCGCGGAAATTGCGGCGGGCCAGCCGCCGGGCGGCGGCGACGCGTGCGGAACGCGGGGAGATCAGCTCGGGGGTGCCCATGGGCGGCGGCTCGCTTCGTCGTAAAGGGATGACGGGACGGTGGTGCAAAACGGCGGCGGACCCGCAGGCCGGGGGCCTGCGGGTCCGCTCGACGACTTCCTCAGGCTGAGGTTCAGGCAGCCTTGGGAGCGTTCACGTCGCTCGGCAGCGCCTTCTGCGCCACCTCGACCAGCGCGGCGAACGCGTTCTGGTCGTTGACCGCGAGGTCGGCCAGGATCTTGCGGTCCACCTCGATGTTGGCGGCCTTCAGACCCTGGATGAAGCGGTTGTAGGTCATGCCGTTGGCGCGGGCAGCGGCGTTGATGCGCTGGATCCACAGCTGACGGAAGTCGCCCTTGCGCTTCTTGCGGTCGTTGTAGTTGTAGACGAAGGAGTGGGTGACCTGCTCCTTGGCCTTGCGGTAGAGGCGCGACCGCTGGCCGCGGTAGCCGCTGGCCTGCTCGAGGATCGCCCGGCGCTTCTTGTGGGCGTTGACTGCCCGCTTGACGCGTGCCACTTGTTAACTCCTTGTAGCGGGGCCGTGGTGGTCGGCACACGGCCCGATTCGAATCAGGTCCCGGTCTGGGTCGCGCGCCGCCTTCACAGGGGCGCGGCGACTCACTTGCCGAGAAGCTTCTTGATCTTCTTGGCGTCGCCCGGGGCCATCTCGGCGTTGCCGGTGAGGCGACGCGTCAGCTTGGACGACTTGTGCTCGAGCAGGTGGCGCTTGCCGGCGCGCTCGCGCAGCACCTTGCCGGAGCCGGTGACCTTGAAGCGCTTGCTGGAGCCGCTGTGCGTCTTGTTCTTCGGCATGCGCCGTTCTCTCCTCGTCAGTGGCGCTCCCGCCGGCCGGTGGGCCGGCATACGGGAGCGTCAGTTGTTTCGGTTGGTGTCCGGGGCGGTGACCCCGGCGCGCTCCGGGGCGTACGCCCCTGGATCACGCCTCGGCGGGCTCCTCGGCGGCCTGCTCCTGCTCGGCAGGGGCAACACCCTGGCGCTCCGCCTTGCGGGCGGCCTGCGCCTCGCGGGCCTCGGCCATCGCCTCGGTCTTCTTCTTGTGCGGACCGAGGACCATGATCATGTTCCGGCCGTCCTGCTTCGGGTTCGACTCGACGAAACCGAGGTCCTGGACATCCTCCGCGAGCCGCTGCAGCAGCCGGAAACCGAGCTCCGGACGGGACTGCTCGCGACCACGGAACATGATCGTGATCTTGACCTTGTCACCCTGCTTGAGGAACCGGACGACGTGACCCTTCTTGGTGTCATAGTCGTGCGGGTCGATCTTCGGCCGGAGCTTCATCTCCTTGATGACCGTGTGCGCCTGGTTCTTGCGCGCTTCACGGGCCTTCATGGCCGACTCGTACTTGAACTTTCCGTAGTCCATGAGCTTGCAGACCGGCGGACGGGCGTTCGCCGCCACCTCGACCAGGTCGAGGTCGTACTCCTGCGCAAGCTCCAGGGCCTTGGCAAGCGGCACAATGCCGACCTGCTCGCCACTGGGACCGACGAGTCGCACCTCGGGGACGCGAATCCGGTCGTTGATGCGGGGCTCGGCGCTGATGGATCCTCCTCGGTTTAGCACCACACGACCGCCTGGCGGACAGCCGCGTAACGTCTTTTCGGTGTGACCATCTCGCCGGAACACGCAAAAAACGCCCCGGACGGGACACACGCGGGGCTCCTCAAAAAGATCGGGGAGCACCGCCGCGATGTCACCGCGGGGCGCAGCCTGACCGTGACCCGCCTGCCCTGGGGGCTGGAATCGGGTGGGAGATCGGAGCCTCCACTTGTGGGCCGGACACATAGGTGACCGGCCGGTCGAAGTCAATGGTACATGACCCGGGCGGTACCTGTACCGGCCTCCGCTCGTACGGCCTCCGGCGGGCGCGCGGGGCGCCGCCCCACGCGCGGGCGCGGGCGCGCCTGGGCCTACTCTGAGGGCAGCGCACCGGCCGCACGGAGCGGGCGCACCGATCGTACGGACAGATAGAGAGCCATGAGCGACGCCACCCCTCCCTCCTCCGACCCCGCAGCCGCCCCGGACGCGCAGCCCGCGGACTTCGACGCGATGACCCGCGACATCGCGGACGTGCCGGCCGTCGAGGTGATCACGACGGTCGCGGTGCACCTGATGAGCTCGGCCGCGGTCAACCTCGGCCTCGCCGAGGAGGGCGAGCAGCACAAGGACCTGGACGAGGCACGCAAGCTGATCCACGCGCTGGCCGGGCTGGTGACCGCGAGCGCCACGGAGATCGGCTCGTACCACGCGGCGCCGCTCCGGGACGGGCTGAAGTCGCTGCAGCTGGCCTTCCGCGAGGCGTCGGTGGTGCCGGACGAGCCGGGGCAGGGGCCGGGCGAGAAGTACACGGGCCCGGTGTTCGGCTGAGCGGCCCGCGCCGGAAACGTATGACGGTGGCCCCCCGATCCGTGGATCGGGGGGCCACCGTCATGAGGCCGTCCGTGAGGTCAGAGCGCCGAGCGTTCGTCGGCCGGCGGTTCCGTGTCGGCCGGGGGACGCAGCGGGCTGTACGGGGTGTGGGTGAGCCGGTGGGCCAGGGCCGCCAGCACGCCGCCGATCAGCGGCGCGACGATGAACAGCCACAGCTGGGAGAGCGCGCCGCCGCCCGCGAAGAGCGCCGGGCCGAAGCTCCGGGCCGGGTTCACGGACGTACCGGTGAGCGGGATGCCGATGAGGTGGATGGTGGCCAGCGCGATGCCGATGGCCAGGCCGTCGAAGCCGACCAGGGCGACCTTGTGGGTGACCGCGAGGACGACGAAGACCAGCAGGAACGTGAGCACGATCTCGGCGACGAACGCGCCGCCGAGGTTGATGTGCACGGCCGAGCGGTCGGCGAAGCCGTTGCTGCCGAAGGCGCCGTCGGTCTTCAGGCCCGGCACCTGCTTGGCCACCAGGAAGAGCAGCGCGGCGCCGACGATGCCGCCCAGCAGCTGGGCGATCCAGTACTCGACGGCCGTACGGACGGTGATGCGGTGGGCCACCAGCATCCCGAGCGTCACCGCGGGATTGACGTGGCAGCCGGAGATGGGGCCGAGCGCGTAGGCCAGGGCCAGCAGTGTGAAGCCGAAGGACAGGGCGATGCCGAAGGTCCCGATGTACTCCCCGGCCAGCACGGCAGAGCCGACCGCGAAGAACACCAGGAGCAGCGTGCCGAGGAACTCGGCTACGACCGAGCGGGTCTCCGGGGTGTCCATGGAGGGGCCTTCCTCGAAGGGATCTTGCACCTGTTGCGATTGTGCGTCCGTCCCGAGGTACGCGCCTGTTGAAGCGTCGCCCGAAGCTCCTGGTGGCGGCCGTTCAGCGGCTGAAGAGCGGGGCGCCCTGCGGGGCCGCGTCCGGTGCCAGGAGGGCCAGGTCGAGGCCCTTCACCAGGCGCTCGCGCAGCACGTCGTCCGAGGCCAGGGCGGTGGCCAGGCGCTGCGCGACCTCGCCGGCCGGGGCGTCGGGGGCGAGGCCGAGGGCGAGCGTGGCATCGGTGTCGGCGGACGGCGCCAGATGGGCGATCCGGACCCCGGGCTCGTTCTCGAGGACCGCCCGCAGCGCCTCGGTGACGGCGGGGTCGGCGAGCGGGTCGACGGTGGTCCGGCCCTCGGCGAGGGCGCGCAGGGCCGCGCCGGTGAGCGGGTACGTCACGGGGCCCGCGACGTCCACGACGACCGTGTCGGCCTTCTCGTGCGAGGCGGCGAGCAGCGCCTGCTGGAGCGGTACCGCGACGGGGCGGGCGTCCGGGCGCCAGCGGTGCAGGGTCTCGATCGACGTGAAGGCGGGGAGCGCGCGGCGGCCGTCCGGGGCCTGGAGGGTCGGCACGGCCATGTCGCTGGTCTTCTCGCGCTGGAGCCCGTCCGGGCCGGTCTCCACCTCGCCCAGCAGGGCCACCACCGGTACGAGCAGGCGGGCGCCGCGGAGGGCCGCGAGCAGCCGGGGCTCGGCGGCGCGGTCGGCGGACCAGGCGGCGAGGGCCGCGGTCAGCTCGGGGTCGGCGGTGCCGTCGTCGTCGGAGAAGCCGGGGTCCGGGATGTTCTTCAGCGTCACGCGGTTGAGCCTATCGGCAGGGGGCGGGCGGGCTTGGGCGGGTGCCCAGCGGTTCTGTGCGTCGGGGTGCGCCCCGGTGACGGTGTCCTCAAACGCCGGACGGGCTGGTTTTGTCAGGTGCGGCGCCGCCACAGGATCACTGCGGCCGCCACCAGTGCTGCGCCCGCGGCCGTTGCCGTCCAGGGGAGCCAGGAGCCGGTGCTGTTCGACGCGTGTCCGTCGGGTCCCGGGCCGAAGTAGCGCTTCGTGTACGTGGCGCGGGCGTCGGCCACCGGCTTGGCGGGGGCGCCCTTCTTGATGGCCGCCGCGGGGTCAACCAGGCCGGCACCCAGTTCGTCGCTGCGACCACTGGCGGGGCCGTCCTGGGCGGTTTCGGTGAGGAGCTGCTTGATCTCGGCGGGCCGCAGGCCGGGGTGGGCCGCGCGTACCAGGGCGACCGCGCCCGAGACGTACGCGGCGGCGGCGCTCGTGCCCCAGCCCTCGTAGTACTTGCGGTCCGGGTTGGCGATGACGACGTCGACACCGGGGCCGCTGACCGTGGCGTACCAGCGGCGGGTGGAGAAGCGGGCGCGGGTGCCGTAACGGTCCACCGCGGTCACCGCGATCACGCCGGGGTAGGCCGCCGGGTAGGAGACGTGGTCGCCGTGCTGGCCGCCGTTGCCCGCGGAGGCGACGACCGGGACGCCCTTGCGCAGCGCGTACTGGACGGCGGCGTCCTCGCGCGGCTCCGGGTGTGCCGAGTCGCTGTCGTCGCCGAGGGAGAGGTTGATGACGTCGGCACCGTGGTCGACGGCCCAGCGGATGCCGTCGGCGAGGGCGTTGGCGCGCTCGGTGCGGGCCTTCTTCCGCTCCGGGTCCGCGTCTTCGAGGATCACGCGGACGGGGAGGATCTTCGCCTCGGGCGCGATGCCGAGCACGCCGTCGGACTGGCCGTGGCCGTGCCCGGCGATGATGCCGGACATCGCCGTGCCGTGGTCCGCCCAGGTCTTGTCGCCGCGCTCGGCGCCGAAGCCGATCAGGTCCTTGCCGGGGAGTACCTGGCCTTTGAGGTCGGGGTGGGTGGCGTCCACGCCGGTGTCGAGGACGGCGACGGTGATGCCGTCCCCCTTGGTGGTCCGCCAGGCGTCCTGTACGTGCAGCGCGTCCAGGGCCCATTCCTGTGTGCGGATGCCGTCGGCCTGCGCGGGCGGGGCCGTGAGGGCCACCACGGCGGCGGTCAGGGCGAGGGCGAGCGCACGGGGCCTGTGCCGAAGGGAGCGCGTCATCCGTCCGCCTCCGTGGCCTTGGCCAGCTGGGTGCGGAAGGTGCGTTCGATGCCGTCCGCGACCCCGGCGGCGTCGTGGCCGAGCCCCGACTGGGCGGGCGCGGAGGTGGCGCCGGTACGGGTGGCCTCGTCGGCCGGCCGCGGGTCGGGCACCGCGCGGCCGTCGGCGAAGCCGGACACCGCGTACACGACGAAGGGCGCGTCGGCCAGCACCTGGACGCTCCAGCTGGCGCGCTGGTCGGGCCCGAACTCCGCGGCGGGCGTGCCGGGAGCGGTGTACGGGCGGGGCATCAGGTCGCGGCGGGCGGCCAGCCGCTCGGCGGTGAACCGCTTGTTCAGGGCGCGCATCCCGGTGAGGTCGGTCCTGGTGGTGACCACTCCGACGGTGATCACGCTGCTGTGGGTCGCGTCCACGTAGTCCGCGCGCAGCAGACGCTTGCAGCCGGCCGGGGCCAGCGCCTTGGCCAGCAGCGGGTCGAACGCCTTGGTGCAGCCGCTGTCGGGCGCGACCGCGATCCGGTGCCAGGTGCGGTCGGCGCCGCCCGGACCGGCGGCCGTGCCGTGCAGGGTCCGCGGGAAGAGGGTGCGTACGGGGACGCTGTGCCACAGGTTGCGGGCGTCGGTGAACGCGGCGGCCTGGTCCCCGTTCGGTCCCCCGGCGAGCCAGCTGCCGGCCGCGGCCCCGCCGATGAGGCCGAGCCCGAGGACGAGGCAGGCAGCGGCGGCGGCCGTCCGCAGCCCGTGGCGGCGCGACGGCTCGGGCACGGACTGCCCGGCGAGGGGCTGCCCGGGAACGGGCTGCCCGGCGGCCCCCGGTGCCGCGACGGCCGGTGCCGCGGAGGCCGGTGTTGCGACGGTGCGCGCCGCGACGGCCGGCGCGGGATTCCCGAGCGGTCCCTTCTCCGGAGGCAGCGGCGTGCGCGCCGCGGCGCGCTGCTGCTGGGGGGACGTTTCCGCTGGAGACGGTCCGGCGGGCCGCGCGGCCGGTGCGGCCTTCTTGGCCGGTGCCTCGGCGCCCTTCGCGCCGTGCCAGCTGGCCGCTCCCTGCGCGAGGTGGAAGGACGCGGTGTCCCGGTAGCCGGGCGGTGCCGGCCGGCTGGGCTTCGGCGGGACCGCGGGCCGGGGCGGAACAGCAGAGGTGTCCGGTGCGGATTCCTCGCGGGCGGCGTCCGAGGCGGCCGGGGCCGGCCGGTACGGCGGTGGCGGCGGTATCGGGGGCACGCGGCGCCGGCCGACATAGTTCGCTTCGGTGCTCACCCGCGCTCCCCCTCGCGCAGTTCGGCCCCGTGCCCGGGCGGCGTGCGGGAACGGGACGGTATGGATCAGACCTGGTGCCGCGGGTCTGCGGGCCGCGGCCTGCGCCACTTTACGGGCTGTCGCGCCCCCGGCCGCAACTCGTGTCCGGTACCGGCCGCCTCCGTGTGTCCGGTCTGTCGCGATCTCTCCCCTACCCTGCGGTAATGCGGTCTGGCAGGCTGCCGTCATGCACCGGCTGACCTCCGAACCCCATGCCTTGGAGGCCCGTTACGACCGGGCCACCGCTCATCTCGACGCACCGCTCGCCGTCGTCGACCTCGCGGCGTTCGATGCCAATGCCGCGGATCTGGTGCGGCGCGCGCACGGCAAGCCGGTGCGGGTGGCGAGCAAGTCCGTGCGCTGCCGGGCCCTGCTGGAACGCGTACTGGCCCGGGACGGGTTCGCCGGGATCATGAGCTTCACGCTCGCGGAGTCGCTCTGGCTGGCCCGCTCCGGCTTCTCCGACGTGCTGTTGGCCTATCCGTCCGCGGACCGGGCCGCGTTCGCCGAGCTGGCGGACGATCCGAAGCTGGCCGCGGCGGTGACGGTACTGGTCGACGACGTGGCGCAGCTGGAGCTGATCGACGCGGCGCGGGGCGGCGGCCGGGCGGAGATCCGGGTCTGTCTTGAGCTGGACACGTCCTTCCGGACGGGGGGCGGCCGGGTACGGG
>NZ_NHSG01000252.1:0-9957 GCF_020024005.1 Streptomyces purpurogeneiscleroticus | reverse complement strand
CCCCGGCCCCGCCGGCCTCACGCCACTGCCCGACGACTGGCAGCGCGCGCTGGCGATCGTCGCCCACCCCGACGACCTCGAATACGGCGCCGCCGCCGCGGTCGCCGAGTGGACGGACGCCGGCCGCGAGGTCACGTACCTCCTGGTCACCCACGGAGAAGCAGGCATCGACGGGCTCGGCCCCGAGGAGTGCGCGGTGGTCCGGGAGGCCGAGCAGCGGGCGAGCGCGGCGGCGGTCGGCGTGCAGAACGTGGAGTTCCTGGGCCATCCGGACGGCATCATCGAGGCCGGGCTGCCGCTCCGCCGCGACCTGGCGGCCGCGGTCCGGCGGCACCGCCCGGAGCTGCTCATCACGCTCAACCACCACGACACCTGGGGCGGTGTGCACTGGAACACGCCCGACCACCGGGTGGTCGGGCGGGCCGTCCTGGACGCGGCGGGTGACGCGGGCAACCGCTGGATCTTCCCCGAGCTGTTCAAGGAGTACGGCCTCGCGCCCTGGGGCGGCGTGCGCCGGGTGGCGGTCGCCGGATCGCCGCACCCCACGCACGCCGTCGAGGTCGGCCCCGGCATCGAGCGCGCCATCGCCTCGCTCGCCGAGCACCGCTCGTACATCGAGGGGCTCAACGGCGGCGCCCAGGACCCGCTGGCCTACGCCCGCGGCTTCATCGAGCAGATGCTCCAGATGGCGGGCGACCGCCACCGCGGCCTTCCGGCCGTCACGTTCGAGGTGTTCCCCCGCTGAACGCCCGCAGCCCCGCGATCAGCCACTCGACCGCCGGGGCCGTCGCGGCCGGTGCGGACTGCCCGTTGATCACCGCGAGGAGCTGCCAGTACCGCTCGTACTCGGCGACGTGCGAGGACTCCAGGCGGGCCAGCAGCCAGGCCCGGAACTCCGGCCCGTCGCTCCGCCCGGACAGCCCGGCGTAAGCAGCCACCAGCTCGTCGACCACCGGGCGCGCCGCCGCCGACTCGGGGGCGATGCCGGCCGCGCGGGCAGCCGCGGTCCGCTCCTGGAGCAGCGCCGCCGTCTCCCGGGCCGCGGCCGGGTCCGGGTCGGCGCCTTCGGTGCGGGCCCGCACCTGGTCGGCGGCGGCCGCGCGGATACCGGCCCGGAACTCCTCGTCCTGGACCCGTTCCGCCAGCTCCACCCAGGCCGCGATCTGCTCGGGGGACGCGTCGTCCGGCAGGTCCGGCACGGCGCCGCGCATCATCTCCAGGAACTCGGTGCCGACGTCGAGTCCCCCGAAGACGCTCTCGGTGAACTCCTCGATCAGATGGCGGCGTTCCCGCTCGGACAGGTGGGCGAGCTTGTGCATGAGTTCCATCTCCTGGGGTGTGGACCCGCGTCCGGCCACCGCGCGCAGTACGGACCGGCGCAGCCGCAGGGTGCGGATCTGCACGTCCAAGGCGTCGGCGTGCGCCGCCGCGACCTCGGGGACGGTGATCTCGCGCGCCAGCACCCGCTGGATCGTGGCGAGGTCGACCCCCAGGTCGCGCAGCGTACGGACGAGGCCGAGGCGGGCCAGTGCGCCGGGGCCGTAGAGCCGGTAGCCGGCGGGTGTGCGGTCGGTCGGCGGCACCACTCCGGCATCGGACCAGAACCGGATGGTCTTCACGCTGATCCCGGTCAGCCGGGCCAGCTCACCGATGGTCCGGAGGGCGTCGTCGTTCATGTCCACCACCTTGGAGTCTCCCGTGGCCGGAGACTCAAGCCCGGGATGACGCGGATGCTACGCCGCGGCCCGGACGTGCGCGGCCGCGCGCTCCGCCTCCCGTACGGCCTCCTCCGTGTCGACGCCGACCAGCTCCCCGCGGGCCTTGCGCAGCCGGCCGTCGACGAAGACGTACGAGACGTTCGGCGGCTGGCCGTTCAGGACGATCTGACTCACCCAGTCGAAGCGGGGCGCGAAGTTGAGCGTGCCGGGGTTCAGGACGAGGACGTCGGCGCGCTTGCCGGGCGTCAGGGAGCCGATCCGGTCGGCCATTCCGATGCACTCGGCGCCGCCCAGCGTCGCCATCCGCAGCACGGCCGGGAGGGTGGGGTGGACCTCCGCGTCCTCGTGCAGCGCGCGCTGGAGCCCGACCGCGGCCTTCATGACGTTGAACATGTCCGAGGTGTCGTTGGTGCCGCCGTCGTGGCCGAGCCCGGCCTTGATGCCGCGCCGGTGCATGGCGGGCAGCGGCATGACGCCGGAGGCCAGCCGCATGTTGCTGAGCGGGCAGTGCGCCACCCGTACGTCGTGCTCCGCGGTCAGCGCGAGCTCGTCGTCGGTGAGGTGGATCGCGTGGTTCATCAGCAGCCCGGGCCCGAAGGCGCCGGCCTCGCGGAGCGAGCGGATCGGATCGTCCGCGCGGTCGTCGCGGTGCTCCAGTACGTGCGAGTTGAGCATCACGCCCAGGTCGTGCGCGACCTCCCGGAAGCGGCGCAGCTCCGGTACGGCCTTCATGCCCGCGTGCACGGACACCTGCGCGGAGGCCAGCGGCAGCGGGTCCAGCAGCTCCTTCTTGACGCGCGGGACGAGGTCGATGGCGTCGGCGCTCTGCGTCATCGCGTACACGAAGCGCAGCCCCGAGTCGTCCAGCGCCCGGATGTACTGCTCGCTGGTGTCGTACGGGATGCCGTGCACCCAGTCGACGACGGTGGTGACGCCGGCCTGCAGGGCGTCCAGGGCGGCGAGGCGCACGAAGCGGTACATGTCCGCGGCGTCGATCCTGGGGAGGGTGGCGCGGTTGCAGGCGGCCAGCCAGCCGTTCAGGTCCTGGTCCGCGCAGCCGCCCCGGATGCTGGACTGCCACAGGTGGTTGTGCAGGTCGACGAAGCCGGGGAGGACGAGCTTGCCGCGGGCGTCGATCACGCGGGTGCCCTCCGGCGCCGTCAGCCCGTGGCCCACCGCGGCCAGCCGTCCGCCGCGTATCAGTACGTCCGCGTGCTCCAGGGTGCCCAGCTCGCCGTCCCCGGCCTCGGGGTCCATGGTGAGGACGAGGTCGGCGCCGCGGAGCAGGGTGTCGCGGCCCCCGCCGTCGCCGGGTCCGGGCGGTGCCTCCTGCCGTGGCGCGGCACCGGCGATGCCCGCGGCGAGCGGCACGCTGCCGAGTCCGGCGAGGACCGTTCTTCGGGTGAGTTCCGGCGTCGGTTTCGGAAAAGTCATTCCGTTGTTGTACCGCGGGTAACACGCCGTCCCGAGAGGCGACTTCAGGCCAACCGACTCTCTGTCGGTTGACCCGACCGAAGGCTCAACTCTTCGTGGGATCAGACCACTTGGCGAGTCACCGGGTCGCCCAGCAGGCGGCGGACCCGGGCCAGGGACCTCCGCGCCTCGGAGGTCCACACCGCGCTCACGTAGACGTGGCCCGCTTCCGGCTCGAACGTGCACGTGCCGCCGTTCCCGGCCGCCGCCAGCCGGTCCGCCAGCTGCCGCGCGTCGGCGGCGAAGAGGTCCCGGCCGCCCTGGAAGACATGTACCGGCGGCAGCCCGGCCACGTCCGCGAACCCCGGGCTGAGCAGCGGGTCGCACGGATCGGCGCCGTGCGCCCACAGCCGCCCCGCCTCGATCAGGTCGTCGGTACGGAGCAACGGATCGAGCGGTTCGAGGGAGGGCAGCGCCGGGTGCGACATCGTGAGGTCCAGCCACGGCGAGAACAGCAGCACCTGACGCGGCGTGGGCAGGCCCGCGTCCCGGTACGCGACGGCCTGGCCGAGCGCGAGCCCGCCGCCGGCCGAGTCGCCGCCGAGCGCGACGTTCCCGGGCCCCGCCTCGGCGCACAGCGCGTCGTAGACCGTACGCAGCAGGGCGTACGCCGCGGGCGCGTCACCGTCGGGGGCGAGCCGGTAGAGCGGCACGGTGAGGGTGACGCCGGTGTCCTTTGCGGCGTGCTGGAGGAGCCACCAGTGGGCGGTCTGCAGCGGGAAGGCGTACGCGCCGCCGTGCGTGTAGAGCAGCTGGCGGCCGGTGGCGCCGCGGCGCGGGACGAGCCGCAGGACCGGGCGGCCGGCCACCGTCGAGCGGGTCACCTCGTAGCGGGCGCGGAGCGGGGCCGGTACCGGTGCGGCCTGCGTGGCCGGCGCGCACGTCCCCGCCATCCGTCACGTCATCCCTTCGCGGTGCCCCTCGCCGCCGCGCTCCCGGCGTCGTCCCCCGCAGTGTCCTTCGCGGGGTCCGGCACATCCTTCGCGGGGCCCGCCACGCTGTCCAGGAACCCGGCCGCCAGCGCGGTGAATTCCGCCGCCCGCTCGATCTGGGGCATGTGCCCGGTGGCGGGAAAGAGGTGGCTGCGGGCGTGCGGCAGCGCGGCGACCGCGGCGTGGAAGTGCGTGACCGGCAGTACCGCGTCCGCGTCGCCCCAGACGACGAGCGTGGGCACCCGGGCCGCCGCGCTCCGCGCGAGAAGGCGGCGGCGCCAGCCGGGGTACGAGCCGAGGACCGGCACGCCCAGGCTCAGCATCGTGGCGACGAACGTGCCCCGGAAGTCGGGCTGCCGGCCGACCAGCCCCGCGTGCCGGATCAGCTCCTCCGTCGCGTGCCGCGGGTCGTGGAACAGGTCGCGGTTGACCTGAACACCGGCCTCCCGGGCCCGGCCCCGGAACCGCTTCCCGACACCGGGCAGCGCCGCCAGTACGGCGTAACCCATGGAGCCGAGCGAGAGGTTGGCCTCGCGGCCGAAGCCCGCGCTGTTGGCGAGGACGAGGGCCGCCACCCGGTCCGGGTACTCCGCCGCGACGGTCATGGCGACCGCGCCGCCGAGCGAGTTGCCCATCAGGCGGACGGGCCGCCGCTCGCCCAGCGCGTCCAGCACGCCGGTCACGGCCCGCGCGAAGGAGGCGAGCCCGGCGCGGCCCTTCATGCGGCGGGTCAGGCCGAAGCCGGGCAGGTCGGTGCTGACGACCCGGTAGCCGCGCGCCGCGAGCAGGTCGTGGGTGAGCTGCCAGTCCTCCAGGCTGCGCGCGATGCCGTGCAGCAGCACGACCGGCGGGCCGTCCGCTGCGCCGCTGACGCGTACGCGTACGGGGTGGCCTTCGACATCCACGTATGTCGTGTCGGCGGCGGTCACTTGGCGGCCTCCGCCCGCGCGTGCGCCCGGTCCTGCCCCGGCGCACCGGCCGGCGCGTGCTCCGGCTCGCGGCCCGGCAGGTGCTGCCCGCCGCGCACGGCCGCCCGGGGCGTGGGCTTCAGCGTGCGCCGGAGGTTCGTCCGCATCGTCGTGGCGGCGTCCAGCACGTAGTTCTGCCGCACCTTCCACGGCCCGCGGTCGCCCTGCCGCGGGAACGCGTCGATGGAGCGCTTGACGTACCCGGCGGCAAGGTCGAGCAGCGGCCGCTCGGCGAGCGGACGCCCGGGCTCCGGCACCACCGCCGCGTAGTCGTTCCGGTCCATGAAGTTCAGCACCTTGCACACCAGCCGCGAGGTGAGGTCGGCGCGGAGCGTCCAGGAGGCGTTGGTGTAGCCGATGCAGACGGCGAAGTTGGGCACGCCGGTCATCATCGCGCCGCGCCACACGAACTGCCGCGACAGCTCGACCGGCCGCCCGTCGATCTCCGGAGTGATCCCGCCGAAGGCGAGCAGCTGCAGCCCGGTGGCGGTGACGACCACGTCCGCCTCCAGCACCTTCCCCGACTTCAGGCGGATGCCCTCGGGGACGAAGGTGTCGATGTGATCGGTGACGACCTCGGCCCGGCCCTGCTTCAGCGCCTTGAAGAGGTCGGCGTCCGGCACCGCGCACAGCCGCTGGTCCCAGGGGTTGTACGAGGGCGTGAAGTGGTCCCGCACCGCCTGCTCGTCCTTCAGCATGCGGGTGTTCAGGCGGGTGAGCAGCTTGCGCGCGGCCTGCGGGCGCCGCCGGCAGAACTGGTAGAAGCCGATGCCGAAGAGGATGTTCTTCGTCCGCACGGCGCGGTGGGCCACGCCCGCGGGCAGCGCGCTCCGCACCTTGTCGGCGATCTTGTCGCGGCCCGGCACGGCGCTGATCCAGGTCGGCGTGCGCTGCAGCATGGTGACCCGCTCGGCCTGTCCGGCCATCGCCGGTACCAGCGTCACGGCGGTGGCCCCGCTGCCGATGACGACCACGCGCTTGCCCTTGTAGTCCAGGTCCTCGGGCCAGAACTGCGGGTGGACGACGGTCCCGGTGAAGGAGTCGAGGCCGGGGAAGTCGGGCGCGTGTCCCTTGTCGTAGTTGTAGTACCCGGCGCAGGAGTACAGGAAGTCGCAGGTGACGGTGGACCGTACGGCCTCGCCGGTCGCCTCGTCGGTGCGTTCGAGGGTCAGCGTCCAGCGCGCCTCCCGCGTCGACCAGTCGGCCGAGAGCACCTTCGTGCGGTACCGGATGTGTCGGTCGATCCCGAATTCCGCCGCCGTTTCCTTGATGTACCGCAGGATCGTCGGGCCGTCCGCTATCGACTTGGCATCCCGCCACGGTTTGAACGGATAGCCGAGCGTGAACATGTCGGAGTCCGAGCGGATGCCCGGGTAGCGGAACAGATCCCAGGTGCCGCCCAGGGAGGCGCGGGCCTCCAGGATCGCGTACGAGCGTCCCGGGCACTCCGTCTGCAGCCGGTAGGCCGCGCCCACGCCGGACAGCCCGGCGCCCACGATCACGACATCGATGTGCTCGGTGTCCGGCCGATCGATGTGCTCGGTGTCCGGCCGCTGGCCGGCGGAAGTCGTCATGGCCCCAGTGTGCGCAATGGGGCCGGCGGGGTTCTTGACTTCATACGACACGTATTTGACCCTGAACGACATGTCGGTGACCGGGTCCGGACACAGGTCCTCCCCATGTCGGTGATCAGATCGGCGGGGCTGCGGGGCTTCCGTGCGACGGTCGCCGAGCTGGGCGGCGACGCCGAGGAGTACGCCGCGGCCGCCGGCCTGCCCGTCGCCGCGCTCGACACCGACGACCTCCTGGTCGACGACCAGGCCATGACGAAGGTGCTGGAGCTCGCCGCCGCCGGACTGGACCGCCCCGACCTCGGCCTGCGCGTCGCGGCCCGCCAGGACTTCGGCATGCTCGGCGCGCTGGCCCTGGCCATCCAGCACTCCCCCACCGTCGCCGACGCGCTCGAATGCACCTCGCGCTACCTCTTCGTCCATGCGCAGGCCCTCAGCCTCACCCTCGAACCCGACCCGTACGACGCGCCGGGCATCGCCGCGCTCCGCTACGGCCCGCACCCCGGCCTGCCGGCCCCCGTCCAGGGCACCGACCTGGGGCTCGGCTTCCTGCACCGCGCGATCCAGTTCCTCGTGGACGGCCCCTACGGGCTCCGCACCGTCGAGCTCCCGTACCGCCCCGCCGCACCGCTCTCCACGTACGAGGAGTTCTTCGGCGCCCCGGTACGCGTCGCCGGTCCCGCCGCCCTGCTCCGCGTACCGAAGAGCCTCGGCGACCGGCCGCTCGCGGGCGGCGACGAACACCTCCGCCGGCTCGCCCTGGCCTTCCTCGCCGAACAGGCGCCGGACGAACGGGCCGATATCGTCCTCCGGGTCCGCGGCGCCGTGCAGCAGTCCCTGGGCACCACCCCGCCCGACATCGGCGCCGTCGCCCGGCTGCTCAGCGTCCATCCGCGCACGCTGCAGCGGCGGCTGCGCGACGAAGGCACGACGTACGCCGCGATCCTGGACGACGTACGCCGCCAGGCCGCCCGCCACTACCTCACGGGCACCGCCATCCCCATGACCCAGATCGCCGCGCTCCTCGGCCTCTCCGAACAGTCGGCCCTGAGCCGCTGCTGCCGGCGGTGGTGGGGGATGTCGCCGACGGGGGTGCGCCGCGGCGAACGGCTTCCGGAGGGGCGTACGGGCTGACCCCGGGCGCCGCGTCGCGCCGCAAGCCGCTGTCGCGCAGAGGTAAGCCTCTGTCGCGCAGGGTCAAGCCGGGGGCGGTGCTTCACGGGCAGACTGGTGCGGCCGGAGATCGCCGAAGCCCTTACCGGAGGAGCCCCATGCCTGCCGCCGCCCTCTCCCCGTACCGTTTCGCCGGCGGTACCGCGGTCCTGACCGGCGCGGCCGGCGGCATGGGCGAGCAGCTGGCCTACGGTCTCGCGGCGCGCGGCAGCGATCTCGTCCTCATCGACCGGGACGCCGACCGGCTGGCGGCGGTCGGCGACAAGATACGCGCCGGACACCCGCGCCTGACCGTCGACACCCACGTCGCCGACCTCTCCGACACCGACGGCCTGGAAGCCCTCGTCACGCGGATCACCGAGGCCCACCCCCGCATCACGCTCCTGATCAACAACGCCGGGGTGGCGCTCGGCGGCCGCTTCGAGCAGCTGACGGCCGAGGAATTCGACTGGGTACAGGCCATCAACTTCCGCGCGCCCGTGGCCCTCACCCGGCTCTTCCTCCCGCACCTCCTGCGCTCCCCCGGCAGCCACATCGTCAACGTCTCCAGCCTCTTCGGGCTGATCGCGCCGCCCGGCCAGTCGGCGTACGCCGCCAGCAAGTTCGCGCTGCGCGGCTTCAGCGAGTCGCTCCGCCACGAGCTCGCCGACCGCGCCACCGGAGTCACCACCGTCCACCCCGGCGGCATCCGCACCCGTATCGCCGAGAACGCGCGCGTGGCCGCCGCGGCCGACCCGGCCGAGTCCCGCGCGGGCAAGGAGAGCTTCGCCAAGCTGCTGACCTACCCGGCCGACAAGGCCGCCGAGCAGATCCTGGCGGGCATCCGCACCCGCAGGCCCCGGGTCCTGATCGCCGCCTCGGCCGTCGTCCCCGACCTGCTGGCCCGCCTCTTCCCCGCCTCGTACCTGAGCGTCATGAACCGCCTCCGCCCGTCGACGGCGCGCCGCGGGCGGTAGCGCGGCGTCAGCGGCTCCCGTACTTGGCGGCGTACTTCCGGGCGATCTCCAGCTGCTCGCGTTCCATCCACTCCGCGGCGACCAGCATCTCCGGCAGCGCCTTCCGCTCGGTCGTCACGGCGCGGAACAGCCGCCCGACCGTGACCTTGTGATCCGGGCGGTCCACCACCTCGACCCGGTCGCCGGCGCTGAACTCCCCCGGCTCGATGACGCGCAGCATCGCCCCCGAGGAGCCCGCCAGCGTGAACCGCCGCAGCCAGCCCTTCTCCGCGAGCCGGCCCGCGAACGTACGGCACGGGATGCGGCCCCCCGTCACCTCCAGCACGACCCCGTCCCCGACCCGCCACCGCTCACCGACCAGCGCCTCGCGCAGGTCCATCGCCACGGTGGTGAGGTTCTCCCCGAACGCGCCGTTGGCGAGCGGCCGCCCCAGCTCCTGCTCCCAGGCGTCCAGGTCCTCCCTGGCGAAGGCGTAGACAGCCCGGTCGTCGCCCCCGTGGTAGCGCAGGTCGCAGACCGTGTCACCGGCCACTCCGCTCGCCCCTACCCCGGCCGGTCCGGGGGCCGTCACCCGCACCGGCCCGGTCACCGGCTGCTTGTCGATACCGGTCGTTCCGGACGGCGCATCGGTGTATTCGACCGGCTTCGCCGCCCCGACGTTCACACTGAGGATCTTCATAACCCGAATCTAGGCTCTAACGGGACCATTGGGTCGCAGTCGGGCGGCTTACTGATACGCCGCCGCACGGTTATCCACAGGCTCGGTACCCTCGATTGCGGCGCTCATCCCGACTTGATAGATATGGCTCCACTTAAGACGACAGCCGTTCGGCCCGGCAGGGGGAGCCTGATGAAGTTCGACATGGGAGCGCAGACGCTGTCGACGTTGCAGTCGAAGTCGCGTGGGTCGAGTGAGGACCTGGGGACGCTGATCCGGCAGCTGGTGGACGCGGCGGCGCCGTTGGAGGGCAAGTTCAACGGTTCGGGCAAGGCGGCCTTCGACCAGTTCAAGGCCCGGTCGGACGAGATCGCCTCCGCCCTGCAGAGTTCCCTGTCGGGGATTCTGGGCGGTCAGTCGGGGATGGATTCGGCGTTCAGCTCCGGTGAGCAGGAGCACGGGGACAACGCGCGGCAGCAGATGTCGGCGGCCAATTTCGACGCGGCGC
>NZ_NHSG01000251.1:0-30920 GCF_020024005.1 Streptomyces purpurogeneiscleroticus | reverse complement strand
GGAGGAGCGACTTCGCGGGGGCGCCCGCGGCCGCGCGCTCGGTGAACGCGTCGGCGTCCTCCTTGGAGCCGTGCCACTTCTCCGACCAGTACGGCAGCGCCGCGAGGTGCGCGCCCATGTGCTGCGGCGCGCGCTGGACGACCTTGGACCACAGCTCTTCGTAGTCGGGGCGGCGGTCGCCGAGGCCACGGGCCGCGGCCAGTTCGATGATGTACGGGACCGGGCTGCCGGGGGCCAGCAGCCGCGCCTCCTGGCAGACCGTGCGGGCCTCTTCCAGGATCATGCGGAAGTCCTGCGAGCCGGGGTCGCGCATGGCCTGGACCACCAGGAACTGCGCGTGCGTCTGGGCGCCGCCGGAGTCCTTGGGCTTCTCGGAGCGCCACGTGCGCAGCCAGATGCCGCCGGGGGAGCCGCCCGGTGCCTCGGAGTGCGGGCCCGGCGCGCCGTCCTGGCCGGGCGCCGACGCGAACGCCGCGGCGCCCGCCAGGGACTGCACGCGCTGCCAGCGCCGCTCGTCGCCCTCGGGGGTGCCGGCCAGCAGCCGGGACGCCGGCCGCCAGTCCTGTGTGCGGGCGATCTCCTCCAGCGCCTCCGTCAGCTCCGGGTCGGGCCCGGGCAGCCGCGCGTCCAGCTGCTCGGCGGGCAAGAAGCCGTACCCGGCCATGGGGTCGGCGACCGACGCCAGGCCCCGGCCGGCCTGCTGGAGCGTGCGCCGGCGCCGCGCCAGGGGGTAGCCGATCAGCCCCGCGATCGCGAGGAGGGCGATAAGGGCGAGCAGTGCTTCCATGAGCAGTCAGTCGTTTCCAGGTCGGTGGGGCCGGTTGCGTGGGCCGGTCGGGTCGGTTGAGTGGGTCGGTCGGTCGGGTCGGCCGCGTCGGGCGGACGCGACGCGGTGTCTTGTTCTCTTTCCACTCTCCAGCGAAGCAGAAAGTTCCTGGCCGCGTGCAAGCCTGTGGACGACTACCCTCGTCAGCCATGAGTGATCAGCGCGGAGAGCGCCATCAGCACTTCGAAACCCTCGCCATTCACGCAGGTCAGGAGGCCGACCAGGCGACCGGCGCGGTATCGGTGCCCATCTACCAGGTTTCCACGTACAAGCAGGACGGCGTGGGCGGGCTGCGCGGCGGTTACGAATACAGCCGCAGCGCCAACCCGACCCGTACGGCTCTGGAGGAGAATCTCGCGGCCCTGGACGGCGGCCGCCGCGGCCTCGCCTTCGCCTCCGGCCTCGCCGCCGAGGACTGCCTGCTGCGTACCCTGCTCGTCCCCGGTGACCATGTCGTCATCCCTGATGACGCGTACGGCGGCACGTTCCGCCTCTTCGCCAAGGTCGCCGAGCGCTGGGGCGTGGAGTGGTCGGTCGCCTCCTCCTCCGACCCGCGGGCCGTACGGGAGGCGGTCCGGCCGCGTACCAAGGCGATCTGGGTCGAGACGCCCAGTAACCCGCTGCTCGGCATCACCGACATCGCGGCCCTCGCCGACGTCGCGCGCACCGCGGGCGCCAAGCTCGTCGTGGACAACACCTTCGCCAGCCCCTACCTCCAGCAGCCGCTCGCGCTCGGCGCCGACGTGGTCGTGTACTCGACGACCAAGTACATGGGCGGCCACTCGGACGTGGTGGGCGGCGCGCTCGTCGTCGACGACGACGCGCTGGGCGAGGAACTGGCCTTCCACCAGAACGCGATGGGCGCGATCGCCGGGCCGTTCGACGCCTGGCTGGTGATGCGCGGCATCAAGACGCTCGCCGTACGGATGGACCGGCACAGCGCCAACGCGGCGCGGGTCGCCGAGCTGCTGGCGGCGCACCCGAAGGTGACCAAGGTGTACTACCCGGGGCTGCCGGACCACCCCGGCCACGAGACCGCCGCCAAGCAGATGCGGTCCTTCGGGGGCATGGTGTCCTTCCAGGTCGCGGGCGGGGAGCAGGCCGCGGTGGACGTCTGCGACCGGGCGCGGCTGTTCACGCTGGGCGAGTCGCTGGGTGGCGTGGAGTCGCTGATCGAGCACCCGGGCCGGATGACGCACGCCTCGGCGGCGGGCTCCGCGCTGGAGGTTCCGGCCGACCTCGTACGGCTCTCGGTCGGCATCGAGTCCGTCGACGACCTGCTCGCGGATCTGACGCAGGCGCTGGGCTAGGCGGTACCTGTGCTCCGGTGCGCCGCCCCGCGTGCGGCGGCGCCCGGCTGGGCTCGGCGGGTCCGGGTCACCACCCCTCCAGCGGGGGCGTCGTCCGCGTCGGCGGCGGCATCCACGGCTGCTGCGTGGCGGCCCAGTACGTGAACGCCACGGCCGCGAGGAAGAGCAGCAGCCAGCCGGCCAGCTCCAGCCGGCGCCGCCGCCGCAGCAGCCGGCGGCCGCGCGCGGCGGCCCGCAGCGCGAGGTCGGGCGGGACGAGGGGGTGCGGCCCGTCGAGCATCCGCCGCACCTCCGCCTCCTTGCGGTCGGGCGCACTCACGACGCCACCGCCCCGGCCGCGACGCGTGGACTCACGAAGCCACCGCCCGCGGCCCGGCGCCGCGCCTCGTGCTGCGCATTTCCGCGATCGCGTGCAGGCACAGCGCGTGCACCCGCTCGGCGGGCAGTCCCAGTAGGGCCGCGGTCTGCTCCTCGGCGACGCCCTCGTACAGCCGCAGGACGAGAACCAGCCGTTCCTGCGGGCCGAGCCGGTCCAGCAGGCCGCCGCGCGGCCGCCGGTGGCGCCACGCCGTACGGGCGAAGTGCCCGGCCAGCTCCTGGCGGGTGCGGTCGTAGGGGTCCTCGCCGCGCAGCCGGTCCCAGGACGCGTACGTACGGGACAGCGCGGCGGTCAGCAGTTCTTCGGCGGCGGGGGCCGGGGCGCCGGACGGTTCTCCGGTCAGCAGCGTGGCCGTGTGCAGCAGCCGGCCCGCCGCGCCCGCCACGAAGGCTTCGAATTCCTGGGCGCGGCGGCGCTCCAGAGCTGCCCGCCGCTCTCGCACAGCGCCTCCCGGCTCGCGGGCCCGGCGGCCCGGCCATGGCTCCATGGCACGGCAGGGCGGGCAGGAGGTCAAGAGCCGTGCGGCAGGCGGTACGGCCCGTGGAGCCGCGCCCGGACGCTCCTCAGGACGCGGGCGTCCCCGGGGACAGCGACGCCGTCACCGTCGAGAGCGAGGTGTTGAAGCGGGTCAGGAGCGTGGTGAAGGCGTTGCGCTCCTCCTCGCTCCACTCCTCCGTGACCAGCGCCATCAGCTCGCGGCGCGACGCGCGCACCTCTTCCAGGCGGGCCCGGCCGCGCTCGGAGAGCTGCAGAACGACCGCGCGCCCGTCCTCCGGGTGCGAGGCGCGGGTGACCAGGCCCGCGTCGACCAGCGGCGCGACCTGACGGGTGACCGTGGAGGAGTCGATGCCCATGCCGGCGGCCAGGGCCTTGACGCCCATCGCGCCCTCCTGGTCGAGCCGGTTGAGCAGCAGGTAGGCGGCGCGGTCCATGGAGTTGCGCGCCTGCCCGACCCCGCCGAGCCGGCTCTGCTCGGCGCGTCGGGCGAAGACGGCCACTTGATGTTGCAGCGCGTCAAGAAGAGCGGGGTCGGTGTGGGTCGTCATGTCCGAAGAGGTGGGCATGGCCGGTTGCTCGCTTCATGGGGGTGCGTACGGATTGGGGGACAGAGTACGCGGCCCACGCGGGGACCGTACCGGCGCTGACCAAAGATGTACGGCCGCGGGGCGGCTCTCCGGGCCGCGGGCGCCCGCGGCGGCGCGAGCTGTAAGACTGGCGCCATGGCCGATCACACGCCGCAGACGCCCGCTTCCGCCGCATCCGGAGCCACCGGCCCCGCGGCGGCCGCCGCCGCTCCGCAGGCCGCCGCAGACGCAGGGGTGCTTCCCGCCGTCACGCTTGACGACATCATCGGAGCGCAGAAGCTGCTGTCCGGGGTGAGCCGGTCCACCGCCATGGAGGGCAGCCGCTACCTGTCCGGGCTGGTGGGCGCGCCGGTGCACTTCAAGTGCGAGAACCTCCAGCGCACCGGCTCGTTCAAGATCCGCGGGGCGTACGTGCGGATCGCCGGACTCTCGGCGGAGGAACGTTCCTGCGGAGTGGTGGCCGCGAGCGCCGGCAATCACGCGCAGGGCGTGGCGCTGGCCGCGTCCCTGCTGGGCGTCCGCTCGACCGTCTTCATGCCGGAAGGGGCCCCGCTGCCCAAGGTCGCCGCGACCCGCGACTACGGCGCCGAGGTGCGGCTGCACGGTCAGGTCGTCGACGAGACGCTGGCCGCGGCGCAGGAGTACGCCCGTGAGACGGGCGCGGTCTTCATCCACCCCTTCGACCACCGCGACATCATCGCCGGGCAGGGCACGGTCGGCCTGGAGATCCTGGAGCAGTGCCCCGAGGTCCGCACGATCGTGGTCGGCATCGGGGGCGGCGGGCTCGCCGCAGGGGTCGCGGTCGCCGTGAAGGCGGTACGCCCCGATGTGCGGATCGTCGGCGTGCAGGCGGCGGGCGCCGCCGCGTACCCGCCCTCGCTCGCCGCCGGGCGCCCCGTCTCGATCGAGTCGCCGGCCACGATGGCGGACGGCATCAAGGTCGGGCGGCCGGGAGACGTGCCCTTCGGGATCATCGGCGAGCTGGTCGACGAGGTCCGTACGGTCTCCGAGGACGCGCTCTCCAGCGCCCTGCTGCTCTGCCTGGAGCGGGCGAAGATGGTCGTGGAGCCGGCGGGCGCGAGCCCGGTCGCCGCGCTGCTGTCAGAGCCGGCGGCGTTCCAGGGACCGGTGGTCGCGGTGCTCTCCGGCGGCAATGTCGACCCGCTCCTCACCCAGCGCATCCTGCGGCACGGCATGGCGGCGGCCGGCCGCTACCTGTCGCTGCGGTTGCGCCTGACGGACCGCCCGGGCGCGCTCGCGACGCTGCTGGGCGTGCTGTCCGAGGCGGACGCCAATGTGCTCGACGTGAGCCATGTACGGACCGATCCGCGGCTCGGCATCACGGAGGCCGAGGTCGAACTGCACCTGGAGACGCAGGGCCCGGAGCACTGCACGGAGGTCGGCACGGCGCTCCAGGAGGCGGGATACACGGTGATCGCCTGACCGCCGGAACGCGACGTACACCGCTGCGGCCGATGTCCCCCGGGGCATCGGCCGCTGGCATGAGTACGGAGGGCAAGAAGGACTGCCGGGATATCGCGATGTATCGCGTTCTCGGTAACATCCGGGGAACGGTCGCTGAAAGGCGGGCCGGAGCGGCCTCGTCCTGTGGCGCAATCGTGGCGTCCTGCGGCGCCGGTCGCCCGCTGGGCGGGTGAAGTCCGGCAAACGTAAGATTTACCCCGAAAACCAACCCCGGGAGTGCCTAGATGCCAGGCGCTATTCACGCCGAGGGTCTCGTGAAGACCTTCGGCGAAGTCAGGGCTCTGGACGGCGTCGACCTCGACGTCCCCGAAGGAACCGTCCTCGGTCTGCTCGGCCCGAACGGCGCCGGCAAGACCACCACCGTCCGGGTTCTGACGACCCTGCTGCGGCCCGACCGCGGCACGGCGGAGGTGGCCGGGATCGACGTACTGAAACACCCCAACGAAGTGCGGCGCGCGATCGGCCTGTCCGGCCAGTTCGCCGCCGTGGACGAGTACTTGACCGGCCGCGAGAACCTGACCATGGTCGGCCGGCTGTACCAGATGGGTGCGAAGGCGGCGAAGGCGCGGGCCGGCGAACTGCTCGACCGGTTTCACCTCGCCGACGCGGGCGACCGGCCCGCGAAGACCTACTCCGGCGGCATGCGGCGCCGCCTGGACCTGGCCGCCGCGCTGGTCGTCAGCCCGCCCGTGATGTTCATGGACGAGCCGACCACCGGCCTGGACCCGCGCAACCGCCAGCAGCTGTGGGACGTCATCCAGGAGCTGGTCGCGGGCGGTACGACGCTGCTGCTCACCACCCAGTACCTCGAAGAGGCCGACCACCTCGCGCACGACATCTGCGTGGTCGACCACGGCCGGGTCATCGCGCGCGGCACCTCCGACCAGCTCAAGGCGCAGACCGGCGGCGAACGCGTCGAGGTCGTCGTGCACACGCCCGAGCAGCTGGGCACCGCCGACGAGGTGCTGCGCGGCTTCGGCAAGGGCGGGACCAAGGTCGAGCAGCACACCCGCAGAATCACCGTGCCGGTCAGCGGCGGCGCGAAGCTGCTAGCCGAGGTGATCCGCGAGCTGGACACCCGGGGCGTCGAGATCGACGACATCGGGCTGCGCCGGCCGACCCTGGACGACGTCTTCATCTCGCTGACCGGCCACGCGGCCGAGACACCGGCCGAAGAGGAGGAGGGCGCATGAGCATCATCACGGAGGCGTCCCGGCGGGCCGGTGCGCCGCAGCCGCACGGCGGCGTCGGACAGTCCGTACGGGACTCGCTCGTGGTCGCCCGGCGCAACCTCATCAGAATGCTGCGCATCCCGGAGATGGTGATCTTCGGACTGGTGCAGCCGATCATGTTCGTCGTGCTGTTCAGCTACGTCTTCGGCGGCGCGATCCAGCTGCCGGGCCAGCAGGGGCCGATCGACCCCGCGCAGTACCGCGCCTTTCTGATGGCGGGCATCTTCGCGCAGACCGTCACCTTCGCCACGGCGGGCGCGGGCGCCGGCATCGCGGACGACATGCACAAGGGCCTGATCGACCGCTTCCGCTCGCTCCCGATGGCCCGCGGCGCGGTCCTCACCGGGCGCACCCTCGCCGACCTCGTACAGACGGCGCTCACCCTCGTCGTGCTCGCGGCCGTCGCGCTGATCATCGGCTGGCGCACGCACGAGAACTTCGGGAAGGTGCTGGCCGGGTTCGGCCTGCTGCTCCTGCTGGGGTACGCCTTCTCGTGGATCGGGGCGCTGATCGGGCTGTCCGTGCGGACCCCGGAGGCGGCGACCTCCGGCGGCCTGATCTGGCTCTTCCCGCTGACCTTCGTCTCGAACGCGTTCGTGCCCTCGGATTCGATGCCGACGTTCCTGCAGCACATCGCCGAGTGGAACCCGTTCAGCGCCACGGTGCAGGCCGCACGCGACCTCTTCGGCAATCTGCCGCCCGGCTATCCGGTGCCGGACGCCTGGCCCATGCAGCACCCGATCCTGGCCTCGGTGCTGTGGTCGGTCGTCATCATCGCGGTCTTCCGCACGCTGGCGGTACGGAAGTACCGGTCGGCGACGGCGTGAGCGGGCGCGGCGCGCGGCGCGTGGGGGCACGTCCGGGCGCGCGGCGCGTGCGGGCATGGCGAAGGGCCCGGGTCGACCGACCCGGGCCCTTCGGTGCTGCTGTGCGGCCGCCGCGCGTGACAGGCGCGGCCGTGCCGGCCGTGGCCGTGCGGCTCAGCCCGTGTAGGGCTTGGCCTCCAGGATCTTCACGGCCGCCTTCTTGCCGTTGGGCAGCTCGTACTCCGCGGTCTCGCCGATCTTCTTCCCGTTGACCCCGGTGCCCAGTGGGGACTGCGGGGAGTAGGTCTCGATGTCCGAGCTCGCGTACTCCCGCGAAGCCAGCAGGAACGTCAGCGTGTCGTCCGGGTCTCCGTCGAACGCGATGGTGACGACCGTGCCGGGGGCCACGACACCGGCGGCAGCGGGGGCCTCGCCGACCTTCGCGGTTTCCAGCAGCTGCTTGAGCTGGCGCATGCGGAGGTCCTGCTTGCCCTGCTCTTCCTTGGCCGCGTGGTACCCGGCGTTCTCCTTCAGGTCACCTTCCTCGCGGGCCGCCGCGATCTTTTCGGTGATCTCGGCGCGTGCGGGACCAGACAGGTACTCCAGCTCGGCCTTGAGCTGGTCGTACGCCTCCTGGGTCAGCCAGGTGACGTTGTCGCTGGTCTGGGTCACAGGTGCTCCTCGTCGGTACTGGGGATAAATCAAACGCCCTACCAGGAAGGCTTGCGCCTTCTCGGGTGGGCGAAACCACGAGCCTAACAATTACGGCACAAAAGGGGGAGCGGTAAACCGCAAAAAACACGTCACCGCTGGTCAGGAAGGCCGGGTGGCGATTCCGGGCGCGTCCCGGAACGGGGGCCGGAAGCCGGCTTTCAGCTACTTGCGCCCAGGGCGTCCGAGGTCGTACAGCCGACCAGCTCGGCGTTGGTCGCCCGGGCCGTCGTCCGGATCGTGATCACCGTGTCGACCTGGCTCTTCGCCTGATCCACCGGGACGTCCTTGCGGCCGACCTCGGCGCCGTCGGCGGACTGCGAGCGGAGCGTGCACACGCCCTTGGCGCCGGTGTCCTTCACGACCTCCAGGTGCGCCTGCACCGTGGTGTCGGAGACGACCTTGTACGTGACCAGGCGGCCGCTGAGGTCCTGCTCGGTGATGTAGGAGATCCCGAACCAGGCGACCATGGCGACCAGCGCGGCGCCCAGCACCGCGCCGATGACCTTGAGCTTGCGGTCGGCTCGCTCGTCGGCGGTACGGCCGTACCGTCCGTCGGGCAGTCCGTCGCGCACCGCGGCCATGATCTTCCTCCTGGTACGGGGGACCTGGAATTAAATGCCCCCTCGCTTCGGTCACTATAGAAGGCGTCGTTCCACGGCGTCCCATGACCCTTGACTGAGGATCGAGTCTTGACTGAGCAGCTGCGAATGATGGCGGTGCACGCCCACCCCGACGATGAGTCGAGCAAGGGCGCGGCCACCATGGCCAAGTACGTGTCCGAGGGGGTGGACGTGCTGGTCGCTACCTGCACCGGGGGAGAGCGCGGCGACATCCTCAATCCCAAGCTCCAGGGCGACCCGTACATCGAGGCGCACATCCACGAGGTGCGCAAGAAGGAGATGGACGAGGCCCGGGAGATCCTGGGCGTCAAGCAGGAGTGGCTGGGCTTCGTGGACTCCGGGCTGCCCGAGGGCGACCCGCTGCCGCCGCTGCCCGAGGGCTGCTTCGCGCTCCAGGACGTCGAAGCCGCGGCCGAGCCGCTGGTGAAGCTGATCCGTTCGTTCAAGCCGCAGGTCATCACGACGTACGACGAGAACGGCGGCTACCCGCACCCCGACCACATCATGACCCACAAGATCTCGATGGTGGCCTTCGAGGCGGCGGGTGACGCCTCGAAGTACCCGGACGCGGGCGAGCCCTACCAGCCGCTGAAGCTCTACTACAACCAGGGCTTCAACCGGCCGCGCACGGTCGCGCTCCACGAGGCGCTGCTGGAGCGCGGCATGGAGTCGCCGTACGGCGAGTGGCTGGAGCGCTGGAAGTCCTTCGAGCGCGCCGAGCGCACGCTGACCACCTACATCCCCTGCGCGGACTTCTTCGAGATCCGGGACAAGGCGCTGATCGCGCACGCCACGCAGATCGACCCCGACGGCGGGTGGTTCCGCGTCCCGATGGAGATCCAGAAGGAGGTCTGGCCCACCGAGGAGTACGAGCTCGCCAAGTCTCTGGTGGACACCTCCCTCCCCGAGGACGACCTCTTCGCGGGCATCCGCAACAATTGACCTCATGATGAGCGCGACCAGCACCCTCGCCATGACTCATCTCGTCCCCCTTGCCAAGGAGCTGGACGAGAACAAGGTGACCCCCGGAGTCCTTGGCTTCATCGTCTTCGCGGTCATCGGCGGCGCCGTCTGGCTGCTGATGAAGTCGATGAACAAGCACATGCGGAAGGTCGACTTCGAGCAGCAGCCGGACGCGGCGACCGCCAAGGGCGGCGCCGCGGCCGGTGCCGACGGCGGCGCCGCGGCCGGTGCCGACGGCGGTGACGCGGCCGGTACCGACGGCGGTGACGGGGCGGAGGCGCCGGAGAAGAGCACCGCTGCCTCGGCGGCCTCGGCGAAGAGCACCGCTGCCCCGGCGGCTCCGGCCGAGGGGGCTCCGAAGACCAGCTGAGCGGGGGCGGCGGCCACCCCCGGTGGCTGCTGCCCGTCCCGTTCCGCGCGGCCCCGCGCCGCCCGGCCGGTCAGGCATACCGCCCGGCCGGGCTTCGCGCTGCCCTGGGCGGCGGGCCGCCCCCACCCCGCAGCGGGCTGCGCGCTCGCCTGTTGCGGGGGCGCGGTCCGTTACGACGGTGTCGTCCGCGGCCCGTCCGTCCTGCGTATCGACTCCACGGGGACGCCCATGATTTCGCGGGCGTGGCGGGTCGGGACCATGCCCAGGCGCCATGCCTGCCAGCCGGCCTCCGGCTCGACACCGCGGTCCAGCAGCACGGCGTACGCCTCGGCGCAGTCCTCCAGCTTGGAGTCGCGGGCCGGGTGCGGGGAGCGCCGCAGCTCCGCCAGCTCCTCCTGGGCGACGGCCGTGCCCACCACCGAGCCGCCCGGCGAAGCCAGCGGCAGCAGCGTGCAGCGCAGGAAGCGGGCCCAGTCCTCGCCGCGCCGGTCGCCGTAGCCGGCGAAGATCTCCGCCGCCTCGTCGGCCAGCTCCAGGGCCTGCGCGCTCCGGCCGTTCCCCGCGTCGATGACCGCCAGCTCCAGGCAGGACCACGCCTCGCTGTGCGGCACCCCGATCCGCTGGAAGTCCCGGCGGGCGTCCTGCAGCAGCTGGCGCGCGAAGCCGCTGTTGCGCAGCGATCCGGTCTGCGCGGCCCGCAGATCACGGGTGATCCGCCCGGAGTGGTGCCGGGCGCAGGCCAGGCCGTACCCGTCCTGCATCCGGCTGAACATCGTGCGCGCCCGGTCCAGCTGCCGCACGCCCTCGTCCTTGTCGCCGTTCTCCTCCAGGGCCTGGCCGAGGTAGTACAGCGTCCACGCCTCGCCCCGGGCGTCCTCGTGCCGGCGGTGCAGCGGCAGGGCCTGGCGCAGCTGGTCCACCGCGGGGCCCGGGTCGCCGTCCACCAGCCGGGCCCGGGCCAGCTGGGTCATCGCCCACGCCTCGCCGCGCTCGTCCTGCGTGCGGCCGTACAGCTCCAGCGCCTCCTGCAGCTCGCGCTCGGCCCGCGGCACATCGCCCTGGCGCAGACACGCCTGGCCGAGCTGGAAGTGCGCCCACGCCTGGCCGTGCAGACTCTCGCTCTCCCGGTGCAGCTCCAGCGCCTCGTCGAGCAGCGCGAACGCCTCGGCCAGCTGCGCCCGGTCCCGCTCCACCGCCGCCAGCGCGTGCAGCGTCCACGCGCGGTCACCGCGCATGGCGTCGCCGCTCTGCATCGCCAGGGCCTCCCGAAGCTTCGCCGCCGCCTCGGTGAGATTGCCCTGCTGCTGGAGGGTGATGCCCAGGTCGCGCAGGGCGCGCGCCGCGCCCGCCGGGTGCTCCGCCTCGAAGTACAGGTCGACCACCGAGGACAGCGTCGTACGGGCCTTGTCCAGCTCGCCGAGCTGACGGGCCGCGACGCCCGTGCGCCACTGGACCGAGCGGGCCAGCAGGCCCTTGTCGGCGGCCTTCGTCAGCTCGTTCAGCTCGCCCAGGCGGTACAGGTCGCCGCGGAGCAGGCAGTAGTCGGCGAGCGCGCCGAGGAGGTGGGAGAGCGTGGCCTGGTCCACGTCCTGGTCGGCGTGGCGCAGCGCGGCCGTGATGAAGCTGGTCTCGTCGTCCAGCCACTGCAGCGCCGCGTCGAGCGAGGTGAAGCCGTGCGGGCCGAAGCGGTCGGCGCGGGTGGAGGTGTTGCCGTCCACCAGGCGGATGACGGAGTCCGCGAGCTCGGCATAGCTGCGCATCAGCCGTTCCTGGGCGGTGGACCGCTCGGCCGGGTCCTCCTCGTCCAGCAGCCGGGCGTGCGCGAAGCGGTGCACCTGGGAGTGCAGGCGGTACCGGCTGCCGCGGACGTGCTCGACCAGCCCGGCCTCGGCCAGCCGGCCCAGCCGCAGCTCCGCTTCCTCCTCCTCGACGCCCAGCAGCGCCGCCGCCGCTGCTGCGCCCAGGCTGGCCCGGCCGACCAGCGCCAGCCGGCGCAGCAGCCGCCGCTCGGCGTCGGACTGGTCCGTGTACCGCAGCCACAGGGCCCGCTCCACGGCCGTCACCGGGCCGTACGCCGCCAGGTCCGCCGCCAGCGTGGCGGGCTCGCGCCGGTCCAGCGAGGAGCCCGCCACCCGCAGCGGCAGCGGCAGCCCCGCACACAGCTCACCGATCCGCTCCAGGGCCTGCGGGTCGTACGGCCCGGCCGCACTCTCCGCCTCCGGACCGGCGGCGCGCAGCAGCTCCTCGACGCCCGCGGCGTCCAGCGGGCCCACCGGCAGCTGATGCACCCACGCCGGCAGCCCGTCCGGCAGCTCCAGCGGCTCCCGCGCCGTCACCAGCACCAGGGACTCCGAACGGTCCGGCACCAGCGTGCGGACCTGCTCCGGGTCGGTGGCGTCGTCGAGCAGGACCACCACCGGGAGGTTGGTCAGATGCTGGTGGTACAGCTCCGTCAGCCGCTTCACGTGCTGCTCCGGTGAGGGCCGCTCACGGAAGAGCAGCTGCTCGCGCGGCGCCCCGAGGCGGTTCAGCAGGTGCAGCAGGGCGTCCCGGGTGGGCAGCGGGGTCTCGCCCGGGGTCTCGCCGCGCAGGTCCACCACGCACGCCCCGCGGAACTGGTCGCGCAGCTGCCGCGCGGCCCGCACCGCGAGCGCCGTCCGCCCGGAGCCCGGCTCGCCGTGCAGCACCACCACCGTCGGCTTGGTCTCCGTACTGGCGCGGGCGGCGTGCACCCACTGGGTGATCTGCGTCAGCTGGGACCGGCGGCCGGCGAACGGGCCCTGCGGGTCCGGGAGATGGTGGAAGGACTCGGCCAGCACCGACCGCCGGCGGGCCGCCGCGCTGCGGTCGCCGCCGCGCAGCTGCGGCCCGCGCCCGGCCGTCCCGGCGCTCTTGCCGCTGCCCGCCCCGCTGTTCCTCGTCGCCGCCGTCAGCATCCGCTGCTGGTCCAGGAACGGGCGGATGCCGCGTACCTCCAGGGCCGTCAGCCACTGCAGCCGCAGCTGCTCGGGGCCGCCCGGCTGGCCGCGCATCCCCGCCTGTTGGTGGGCGGCCGGCCAGTGTCCCGCGGTCAGCTTCAGGACCGTCGCCGCGGCTCCCGCGACCGCGACCGCGGCACCCGTGCCCAGCGCGGTCCCCGGGCCCGTGCCGTACGCGAGGTCGGCGGCGACGGCGGCGACCGCCGCGACCAGCGTGACCACCGCGGGCGTGCCCGTCTCCTTGCGCGTCAGGCGCTCCGTCAGCGGCCGCCGCGCCGCCGCCGCTTCGTCCAGCGCGCGCACATACGCGCCGTACTCCTCGGCGGCGCCGGCCGCCAGCTGGTCCAGCGCGTCGCGGGCCCTGCCGAGCAGGACGCCCTCGTCGATGCGCCCGCCCGAGCGGCGTACCTCTTCCTCGACCGCGCGCCTCAACAGCGCGTCCGCATCCGCGCGATGGGCGTCGCGCAGGACAGCCGGTGAGCCCGTCATCTGGATCCCCCTCCAGCGATGATCGCTTTGTACGCCCAGTGTTCCGTCTCTCCGCCGAATCCGGCAGCCCTGTGGATAACTCCGCCCGGACGTCACACGGACCGTGCAGCGTCCGCCCTGCCGTGTACTGCGGGTCCCCGGTGGTCTTCGCGGCGGGTGGTGAGCAGGCCGATGACGGACAGGGCGCCCCACCCGAGGGACACCGCCACCGCTTTCCGCCGCGTACCACGGTCGGGCAGGGACACGCCCAGGAGCGCCGCGTCGCCGAAGTCTGCCGCGATCCGCACCAGTGCGGCCGTCCGGAGCGCTGCTCCGTCACGCGGCGCGCACAGCATGGCGAGCCCGCTCGCCGCGTCGCGCCAGGCCAGCGGGCGCAGCGCGATACGGGTCGCCGGTGCCGTCCGGCCGTCGTCGTCCACCAGCCCGGAGGGCCTGGCGAGCAGTTCGGGACGGGCCGCGACCGCCAGCCCGTAGACGGCCGTCGCTGCCCCGACGGCCCGCAGAAATCCCACACGCATGC
Source organism: Streptomyces purpurogeneiscleroticus (assembly GCF_020024005.1). NCBI lineage: Bacteria > Bacillati > Actinomycetota > Actinomycetes > Kitasatosporales > Streptomycetaceae > Streptomyces > Streptomyces purpurogeneiscleroticus. Next base: position 17,143 of record NZ_NHSG01000251.1, on the reverse strand, counting down.
ACTGCCTCCTTGTTTCTCTCCGGGCCCGGGCGGGTCCGGAGGCGCTCAATCGGCCAGACCGCGGGCCCTTTGGAAGCGTTCTCTGGCGTCGGAGAGCGTGACGATGGGATCGGGATAGTCGTACTGGGCCCGCTCCAGCCCCGGCAGTTTCCACGGTTCGTGCACGGCCGTCCCCGCAATTCCGGCCAGCTCGGGCACCCAGCGGCGGACATACGTGCCGTCGGGGTCGTACCGCTTGCCCTGGAGCACGGGGTTGAGCACCCGGTTGGGCCGGCTGTCCGTGCCGGTGCCGGCCACCCACTGCCAGTTGAGCTGGTTGTTCGCGATGTCTCCGTCCACCAGCAGGTCCAGGAAGTGACGGGCGCCGATCCGCCAGTCGACATACAGGGTCTTGGTCAGGAAGCTCGCCGCGAGCAGCCGTCCACGGTTGTGCATCCAGCCTTCGTGGGCGAGCTGGCGCATCGCCGCGTCCACCACCGGATACCCCGTACGGCCCTCCTTCCAGGCGGTGATCTCTTGTGACGCCGCCGACTGCGACCGCCAGCGGTCGTGCCGGGTCCGGTAGTCCGCGACGGCCGCCGCGGGCCGGGCCGCCAGCACCTGATGGTGAAAGTCCCGCCAGCACAACTGCCGGACGAACGCTTCGGCACCCGCCCCACCCGCGCGGCGCGCACGGTGGACGAGCTCCGCGGCGGAGAGCGTGCCGAAGTGCAGATGCGGCGAGAGCCGGGAGGTCGCATCCCCGGCCAGATCGTCGTGGCGGTCTTCGTAATCCGCGAGGCCGGCCCGCCACCAGGCCGTCGCGCGCCTGCGGCCTTCGGTCTCCCCGCCCGCGGCGAGCCCCTCCGACACCCCGGTCACCGCCGCACGGGACGGCAGCTCTTCCGAGGCGACGTCGCCGGGCACGCGTACCGCTCTCGGGGCGGCCGAGGGAGTCCGCCCGAACACCTGCGACCAGCGGCGGAAGTACGGCGTGAACACCGCGAAGTGGTCCGATCCCGCCGGAGTCACCGCGCCGGACGGGACCGCGGTGGTCACCGCGTCGTGCACGTACAGGCGCCGGCCGGCCGACGCCAGGGCCTCCCGGAGCCGGGTCTCCCGCAGCAGCGCGAACCGGCTCATCCCGGCCGCCATGTGCACGTCGCCGGCATCCACTTCGGCGGCGACCCGGCACACCTGGTCGACCGTGCTGCCCGAGCGCACCACCAGCCGGCCGCCGCGGTCACGCAGGGCCGCATCGAGGTCGCTCAGGCAGTCCGCGAGGAACGCCCGGCGATTCGGCGTGGCGAAGCCTGCCGCGTCGATGGCGGTGTCACGTACGAACAGCGGTACCACTTCTGTTGCGGATTCGAGCGCCGCGCGCAGCGGCGGGTGGTCGTGCACCCGCAGATCGGCGGTGAACAGAACGATCGGGACGGTCATCGCGCCACTCCTGGTCGGGCTGGTCGAGGGGACGGCCCACTGCCAACGGCGCGGGTGCTCGGACGGTATCGGGGCCGCGGCTGTCCTTCAGACACTGCCGGGCACCGCGCGGTGCGTCCCGTCGCCTCCGCGACCGGTCGTTCCCCTGGCCGCGGCCAGCGCGATATTGCGGGCCATGCCGCCGAACACCGCGGCATGGAACGGCGACACGCTCCACCAGTACGCGTGTCCCAGCAGGCCGCGCGGCTGGAAGAGAGCCCGCTGGCGGTAGCGGGTGCGGCCGGCCTCGTCCCGGTCCGCGCGCATCTCCAGCCAGGCCAGGCCGGGCAGCCGCATCTCGGCGCGCAACCGCAGCAGCCGGCCCGGTTCGATCTCCTCGACACGCCAGAAATCCAGGGAGTCCCCCGCCCGCAGACGTTGGGGGTCACGCCGGCCACGACGCAGTCCGACACCGCCGATCAGCCGGTCCAGCCGGCCGCGCACGGCCCAGGCGAGCGGGAAGGAGTACCAGCCGTTCTCGCCGCCGATGCCCTCGATGACGCGCCACAGCGCTTCCGGGGAGGCGTCGACGGTCAGTTCCCGATGGTCCGTGTACAGGCTGCCGCCGGTCCAGTCGGGGTCGGTGGGCAGCGGGTCGCTGGGTGCGCCGGGCACCGCGGCGGACGACCAGCGGGTGGCCACCTCCGCGTCCCGTACGCGGCGCAGCGCCAGTTCGAGTGCGGTGTTGACGCTGACCGGCTGCCCCGGCCGGTCGGGGACGTAGCGCGCGATGTCGTGCTCGTGGCAGACGACCTCGTGGCGCAGCGATTCGGTGAGCGGCCGGGCGATCGAGCCCGGCACGGGCGTGACCAGGCCGACCCAGAGGCTGGACAGCCGCGGCGTCAGGACCGGTACGGGCACGATCAGACGCCGGGGCAGGCCGGCGACCTCGGCATAGCGGCGCATCATCGCCACGTACGTGATGACGTCCGGCCCTCCGATGTCGAAGGCGCGGTTCACCTCGGGAGGCATGGTGGCGCTGCCCACGAGGTACCGCAGCACGTCCCGCACGCCGATCGGCTGGATCCGGGTGCGCACCCACCTGGGGGTGACCATCACCGGCAGCCGTTCGGTGAGGTAGCGCAGCATCTCGAAGGACGCCGAGCCGGAGCCGATGATCACCGCGGCGCGCAGCACGGTGGCGGGCACCTCCGAGTCCAGGAAGATGCGTCCCACTTCGGCCCGGGAGCGCAGATGCGGTGACAGCTCCCGTTCGGGCAGGTCCTGCGGGGTGAGACCGCCCAGATAGACGATGCGCCGCACGCCCGCTGCGGCAGCCTGCTCGCTGAAGACGCGGGCGGCCTCCCGGTCCGTGGCCTCGAAGCCGGAACCGGTGCCCAGCGCGTGGACCAGGTAGTACGCGACATCGATGCCCTGCATGGCCGCCCTGACGGACGCCTCGTCGGTCACATCGCCGCGGACCACCTCCGTCCGGTCCACCCACGGGTGGTCACGCAGCTTTCCGGGCGACCGGGCCAGGCACCGCACCCGGTGGCCGGCCGCCAGCAGCTCCGGCACCAGCCGGCCCCCGATATAGCCCGTCGCGCCGGTCACCAGGCAGGCCGGCCCCGGGCGTGTCCGCGGTGCCGCGCCGTCGTCGCCCACCATGAACGCCTCCGTTCCGATTCGGTTCCTGCCTCCCACTGTTCCCTGCCCCGGACGCCCCGGCGACCGGTGCCGGGATGCCGCCGCCCGGTGCTCCGGCACGCGCCCCGGAGATCCTGGACGGGCTCGGCACGCCCGGCGGGCCCGGACCTGCGACGAGCGCCCGACGACCGTCCGCACGACGGGTGTACGGCATTCTGCTGCGGTTTTCCGGCACGCGAGTTTGGGCCGGACGGTCCCTGTCGTGCGACGATGCCGGTATGAATCGACTGGCTGACTCCCAGTCGCCTTATCTCCTCCAGCACGCTGCCAATCCGGTGGATTGGTGGCCGTGGGGGGAGGAGGCGTTCGCGGAGGCGAAGCGGCGCAATGTACCCGTACTGTTGTCAGTCGGGTACTCCGCGTGTCATTGGTGTCACGTCATGGCCCACGAATCCTTCGAGGACGAGGCCACCGCCGCGCTGCTGAACGAGAACTTCGTATCGGTGAAGGTGGACCGCGAGGAGCGTCCGGACGTCGACGCCGTGTACATGGAGGCCGTCCAGGCCGCCACGGGGCACGGCGGCTGGCCGATGACGGTCTTTCTCACGCCGGACGCCGAGCCGTTCTACTTCGGTACCTACTTCCCGCCGGCGCCGCGCCACGGCATGCCCTCGTTCTCCCAGGTCCTGGAGGGCGTGAAGGCCGCCTGGGCGGACCGCAGGGAGGAGGTCGGCGAAGTCGCGGGGAAGATCGTGCGCGATCTGGCCGGCCGCTCGCTGTCCGCGGGCGGGGTGCAGCCGCCGGATCGCGAGGACCTGCTCGCCGCTCTCATGCAGCTGACCCGGGATTTCGACGCGAACCGCGGCGGATTCGGCGGCGCGCCGAAATTCCCGCCGTCGATGGTGCTGGAATTCCTGCTGCGCCACCACGCCAGGACCGATTCCGAGGGCGCGCTGGAAATGGTGACGGCCACCTGCGAGGCGATGGCGCGCGGCGGCATTTACGACCAGCTCGGCGGCGGTTTCGCGCGCTATTCCGTGGATGCGGAATGGGTCGTTCCGCACTTCGAGAAGATGCTGTACGACAATGCGCTGCTGTGTCGGGTGTACGCCCACCTGTGGCGCGCCACGGGCTCCGGCCTCGCCCGCCGCATCGCCCTGGAGACCGCCGACTTCATGGTCCGCGAACTCCGCACCGACCAGCTCGGCTTCGCCTCCGCGCTGGACGCCGACAGCGACGACGGCTCGGGGCGGCACGTCGAGGGCGCGTACTACGTATGGACGCCCGAGCAACTGACCGAGGTGCTGGGGGAGCAGGACGCGCAGGTGGCCGCCGACTACTTCGGTGTCACCGAGGAGGGCACCTTCGAGGAGGGCGCCTCCGTGCTCCAGCTCCCGGACACCGACGGGCTGCTCGACGCCGAGCGGATCGCGGGCATCAAGGAGCGGCTGCGTGCCGCGCGCGAGGAACGGCCCCGCCCCGGCCGGGACGACAAGGTCGTGGCCGCCTGGAACGGCCTGGCCATCGCCGCGCTCGCGGAGACCGGCGCGTACTTCGACCGCCCGGACCTCGTCCAGGCCGCGACCGACGCCGCCGACCTGCTGGTCCGTGTCCACATGGACGGCCGGGCGCGGCTGCACCGCACCTCGCGCGACGGCACACCCGGCACCAACTCCGGTGTCCTGGAGGACTATGCGGACGTCTCCGAGGGGTTCCTGGCGCTCTCCCAAGTCACCGGTGAGGGCGTATGGGCGGACTTCGCGGGGCTGCTCCTGGACACCGTGCTGATCCACTTCCGGGGTGCGGACGGTTCGCTGTACGACACCGCGGACGACGCCGAGACGCTGATCCGCCGCCCCCAGGACCCGACCGACAACGCCACGCCCTCGGGGTGGACCGCGGCGGCCGGCGCCCTGCTCTCGTACGCGGCGCTGACCGGCAGCGGGCCGCACAGGGAAGCGGCCGAGCAGGCGCTCGGCATCGTCAAGGCGCTCAGCGGCCGTGCCCCGCGCTTCATCGGCTGGGGGCTCGCGGCCGCCGAGGCGCTGCTGGACGGCCCGCGCGAGGTCGCGGTGGTCGGCTCGTACGACGACGAGGCCACCCGTGAACTGCACCGCGCCGCGCTGCTGGGCACCGCGCCCGGCACGGTGGTCGCGGTCGGCGAGCCCGGGAGCGAGGAGGTGCCGCTCCTGAAGGACCGGCCGCTGCTGGGCGGCCGCCCCGCCGCCTACGTATGCCGCGACTTCACCTGCGAGCGCCCCACCGCCGACCCGGGCGAACTGGCGGAGCGCCTGAAGGAGCACTGACCGCGGGGAGCGGGCCCGTCTCCGTACCGCAGTACGGAGACGGGCCCTGCCGTACGGAGACGGGCACTAGCGTCGGCACCATGACCATCCGCAGTGAAGTGCCCACCACGCACCGCGAAGTCCGGCTGGCCGCCCGTCCCACGGGCGCGGTCACCGACGACCTCTTCGAGATCGCCGACGTACCCGTACCGGAACCGGCGCCCGGTCAGATCCTCGTCCGCACCACCACCATGGGCGTCGCCGCCGTGATGCGCACCCTCATGGACGAACAGAGCGCCGTGCCGATGCCGGCCTACGAGGTCGGAGCTCCGCTGCACGGCTCCGCCGTGGGCGAGGTCGTGGCCGCGCCCGGTACCGAGTTCGCCCCCGGGGACCTGGTGGAACACCGCCTCGGGTGGCGCGAGTTCGCCGTCATGGACGCCTCTCAGGCGCAGCGCCTGGAGCCGGACCTGCTGCCCGACCCCAGTGCCTACCTGTCGCAGGGGCCCACCGCCCTGATGGGGATCGGGCGGGGCGCGGACGTGCGCCCCGGGGACACCGTGTTCATCACCGGGGCCGCCGGCGGCGTGGGTTCGCTGGCCGGGCAGCTCGCCAAGCAGCGCGGCGCCGTCCGCGTCATCGGCAGTACGGGTTCCCGCGCCAAGGCCGAGCGGCTCATGGACGGGCTCGGCTACGACGCCGTGGTGATCCGGGGCGAGGGACCGATCCTGGACCAGCTGCGCAAGGCGGCGCCGGACGGCGTCGACGCGCTCTTCGACAACGTGGGCGGCGAGCAGCTGCAGGCGGCCCTCGCCCTTGCCAACCGCGGCGCCCGGATAGCGATCGTCGGGGCGCTGGCCGCCCAGATGTCCGCCGCCGAGCCGGCCACGACCGAGATCGACACGCTGTCGCTCCTCTCGCGCGGCATCACGCTGCGCGGCATGGCCCTCTTCGACCACCTGGACCTCATTCCGGAGTGGAACCGGCAGTTCGGCCAGGGGCTGCGCGACGGCACGCTCACCTTCCCGCACACCCGCTTCCAGGGCATCGAACAAGCGCCGCGCGCACTGCGCGAGTTGACCGAGGGCCGCCACCTCGGCGCGGTACTCGTGGATCTGTAGAAGCAGGCCCGGCTCCGGCGGTCTCCCCGTTGTCAGTGGGATGTGTAACGCTCTAAGAGCGCGCAGTCACATTCAGTGAGAGCTGGAGGGGGTGTTGCGGATGCGTAGAGCGATGCACGGAGCGGTCGTACTGGCCGCCGCGGTGTGTATCGGCGGCTACTTGGCGGGCGGCACGGCCGTGGTCCTCGCGCTGGTACTGGCCGGGGTGGCGGCCCTGACATGGCAAGTGGCCGCGGCGTCGAGGCCGCGGCCACGGTGGGGCCGGATCGCCGGAGGCGGCGGGACCGCGGCCGGCGGTCCCGCGCCCGTGTCAGGCGTGCGAATAGGCCACCAGCGAGATGCCCACGTAGTGCACGACGAAGGCCGCGAGGGTGAAGGAGTGGAAGACCTCATGGAAGCCGAACCACCGAGGTGACGGGTTCGGGCGCTTGATCCCGTAGATCACGCCGCCCACGCTGTAGAGCAGCCCGCCGACGATCACGAGCACGAGGACGGCGATGCCGCCCTTCTGCAGGAAGTCCGGGAGGAAGAAGACCGCCGCCCAGCCCATCGCGATGTAGCACGGTGTGTAGAGCCATCGCGGCGCGCCGACCCAGAAGACGCGGAAGGCGATGCCGAGGGCGGCGGCCGCCCAGATGCCCCACAGCAGGAGGTCCCGGCGGCCGTCCGGGAGCAGCAGGATCGTCAGCGGGGTGTAGGTGCCCGCGATGATCAGAAAAATATTGGCGTGATCCAGCCGGCGCAGGATGCCCAGGACCCGTGGGCCCCAGTTGCCCCGGTGATATATCGCGCTGACGCCGAAGAGCAGGCAGGCGGTGAGCGTGTAGATGCCGCACGCCACCCGCCCCCGGGGACTGTCGGCCAATGCGGTGAGCATGACACCCGAGAAGAGGACTGCCGGGAACATCCCCGCGTGCAGCCACCCCCGCAGCTTGGGCTTGAGGGGGGCGGCCAGCGCAGAGACCGCGGAGGTCACGGCCTGAGCTGGGCTTTCGGCAGTGCGGCTGTCGGCGGCTTCGGGCGCGGAAGACATGGCCGCCACCCTATCTACGCGACCGTAAGTTACGGATCAGTCCGCTGAGTGGTGACGGTCACGAGGGGGCCCTCTGGACAGAATCCGGTCGGAGACGGATGATCATATGAGTGCGGTCGGCACCGGATGAGCGGTCACGAAGCGTCCGGGTCGCAGCCCCCAAGGGGCCAACATCTTCAAAAGCGGACATTGTGCTGATGTTCGTAAAAACCCCTCATCTAGGAGCGATCGTGGCGCGCGACAACGCGGCTCCCTCCCTCAAACACCCGACCAACCACCAGGAGCTCATCGCCTGGGTCGATGAGATCGCGTCGATCACCCAGCCGGACCGCATCGTGTGGTGCGACGGCTCGGAGGCGGAGTACGACCGCCTGTGTGAGGAACTGGTCGCCAAGGGAACGTTCAAGAAGCTCGACCCGATCAAGCGGCCCAACTCCTACTACGCGGCCTCCGACCCGAGGGACGTCGCCCGTGTGGAGGACCGCACCTTCATCTGTTCCGAGAAGGAGGAGGACGCGGGCCCGACGAACCACTGGAAAGCCCCCGCCGAGATGCGTGAGATCTTCTCCGGTGAGCAGGGCATCTTCCGGGGCGCGATGAAGGGCCGGACGATGTACGTCGTCCCGTTCTGCATGGGCCCGCTGGGTTCGCCGCTCTCCGCGCTGGGCGTGGAGATCACCGACTCGGCGTACGTCGCCGTCTCGATGCGCACCATGACGCGGATGGGGCAGCCGGTCCTGGACGAGCTGGGCTCCGACGGGTTCTTCGTCAAGGCCGTGCACACCCTCGGCGCCCCGCTCGCGGAGGGCGAGCAGGACGTGCCGTGGCCGTGCAACTCCACGAAGTACATCTCGCACTTCCCCGAGGACCGCGAGATCTGGTCCTACGGCTCGGGCTACGGCGGCAACGCCCTGCTCGGCAAGAAGTGCTACGCGCTGCGCATCGCCTCCGTCATGGCGCGTGACGAGGGCTGGCTCGCCGAGCACATGCTGATCCTCAAGCTCACCCCGCCGCAGGGCGAGTCGAAGTACGTCGCGGCCGCGTTCCCGAGCGCCTGCGGCAAGACCAACCTCGCGATGCTGGAGCCCACGATCTCCGGCTGGACGGTCGAGACGATCGGCGACGACATCGCCTGGATGCGCTTCGGCGAGGACGGCCGGCTGTACGCGATCAACCCCGAGGCCGGCTTCTTCGGCGTCGCGCCCGGCACCGGCGAACACACCAACGCCAACGCCATGAAGACCCTGTGGGGCAACTCCGTCTTCACCAACGTCGCGCTCACCGATGACGGCGACGTCTGGTGGGAGGGCATGACGGAGGAGACCCCCGCCCACCTGATCGACTGGAAGGGCAACGACTGGACCCCGGAGTCGGAGACCCCGGCGGCCCACCCCAATGCCCGGTTCACCACCCCGGCCGGCCAGTGCCCGATCATCGCGCCCGAGTGGGAGGACCCCAAGGGCGTGCCGATCTCGGCGATCCTCTTCGGCGGCCGCCGCGCCAGCGCGGTCCCGCTGGTCACCGAGTCCTTCGACTGGCAGCACGGCGTCTTCCTCGGTGCCAACGTCGCCTCCGAGAAGACCGCGGCGGCCGAGGGCAAGGTCGGCGAGCTGCGCCGCGACCCGTTCGCCATGCTGCCGTTCTGCGGCTACAACATGGGCGACTACATGGGTCACTGGGTCAAGGTCGGCAAGAACGCCGACGCGGCCAAGCTGCCCAAGATCTACTACGTCAACTGGTTCCGCAAGAACGACGAGGGCAAGTTCGTCTGGCCCGGCTTCGGCGAGAACAGCCGCGTCCTGAAGTGGATCGTGGAGCGCCTGGAGGGCAAGGCCGAGGGCGTCGAGACCCCCATCGGCATCCTGCCGACCAAGGAGTCCCTGGACACCGAGGGCCTGGACCTGCCCGAGGCGGACCTCGACTTCCTGCTCAGCGTCGACAAGGACGTCTGGCGCGACGAGGCGTCGCTGGTGCCCGAGCACCTCAACACCTTCGGTGACCACACGCCGAAGGAGATGTGGGACGAGTACCGCGCGCTGGTCAAGCGCCTCGGCTAGCCGTCACGGCTGACTTCGCGAAGGGGCCCGTCACCGGCAGGTGACGGGCCCCTTCGCGTGGTGGAGCTCCAGGGGCGGACGGGATGAGCACCACGGCCGCCCCCGGAGGAATCGGGGCGGGGTCAGGCCGTGGCCAGCTTCCCCGCGTCGGCGTGGCGCCGCAGCAGCTCGGCGGCCAGCTCGGCAGCCGCCCGGTCGGACCGGGAATTGGCCACGACCAGGGCGTTCCCGGCGAGGGTGTGGACGCGGCGGTGGAGCGAGGGGATCCGCTCCGGGGCGCCGCCGGACGGCCGGGCGCGCAGCGGGAAGTCGCCGCCGCGCAGCCGGGCGACCTGCTCGGCGAGCCGGTCGGCGGCGTCGTCCAGCGAGCCGTCGGGCGTCAGCGCGCGCAGCTCGTCGAGGGTGGTCAGCAGTGCGGTCAGATGCCCGGCGAGCCGGATGTCCAGTTCCTCCTCGCGGGAGCGGTGCGGAAAGTCATCCTGCTCGGCCATGGTGTGGACCGACTTGGTGCGGATCGGCTCGTACATGGAATGGCCTCCTGGCAACGTCAGGAGACCATCCTACCTTGGACTGAGTCTAAAGTTGTCTCGCGTACAGAAAAAGGGTCCGCTCAGTACTGCCCGTAACCGTCCAGGAAGCTGCCGATCCGGGTCACCGCGTCCGTCAGATCGTCCTTGTTCGGCAGCGTGACCAGGCGGAAGTGGTCCGGCTCCGGCCAGTTGAAGCCCGTGCCGTGCACGATCATGATCTTCTCGGCGCGCAGCAGGTCCAGCACCATCTGCCGGTCGTCCTTGATCTTGTACACCTTCGGGTCCAGCCGCGGGAACGCGTACAGCGCGCCCTTGGGCTTCACGCAGCTGACGCCCGGGATCTGCGAGAGAAGGTCGAACGCGGCGTCCCGCTGCTCCAGCAGCCGGCCGCCCGGCAGTACCAGGTCATTGATCGACTGACGGCCGCCGAGCGCGGTCGCCACCGCGTGCTGGGCCGGCATATTGGCGCACAGCCGCATGTTGGCGAGGATCGTCAGCCCCTCGATGTACGAGGTGGCGTGTGCCTTCGGGCCGCAGACCGCGAGCCAGCCGCTGCGGTAGCCGGCCACCCGGTACGCCTTCGACAGGCCGTTGAAGGTCAGCGTCAGCAGGTCGGGCGCGAGGGACGCGAACGGGGTGTGCGTGACGCCGTCGTAGAGGATCTTGTCGTAGATCTCGTCGGCGCAGACGATCAGGTTGTGCCGGCGGGCGATCTCCGCGATGCCGCGCAGCAGCTCCTCGTCGTACACCGCGCCCGTGGGGTTGTTCGGGTTGATGACGACGATGGCCTTGGTGCGGTCGGTGACCTTGCGCTCGATGTCGGCCAGGTCCGGCATCCAGTCCGCCTGCTCGTCGCAGCGGTAGTGCACGGCCGTACCGCCGGAGAGCGAGACCGAAGCGGTCCACAGCGGGTAGTCCGGGGCCGGGACCAGTACCTCGTCGCCGTCGTCGAGCAGCGCCTGCATCGACATCTGGATCAGCTCGGAGACGCCGTTGCCGAGGTAGATGTCCTCGACCGACAGCTCGATGCCGCGGGTCTGGTAGTGCTGCATCACCGCGCGCCGCGCCGAGAGCAGGCCCTTCGCGTCGCCGTAACCGTGCGCGGTACCGACGCTGCGGAGGATGTCCTCCAGGATCTCCGGCGGGCACTCGAAGCCGAACGCGGCGGGGTTGCCGGTGTTGAGCTTGAGTATGCGATGACCTGCCGCCTCCAGCCGCATCGCCTCCTCAAGAACCGGGCCACGGATCTCGTAGCAGACATTGGCGAGCTTGGTTGACTGGATCACCTGCATGTCCGCCACCTTACGGGCGGGCGCGGACGCCCGCCCGGTGTTATGGGCCACGCCGGGACCTGCTGATACGCGGGTGGCGGGCGGCATTCCGCACGCCTCACTGCACATTCCAAGACTCGGATGACACATGGCCGATTTTTCGCATGTGCTCACCATCGAGCGCTTCGTCATCGAAGACGGACGACGGAATCCGCAGGTCGCCCGGCGCGGCGCCCGGAGGCGGTGTGAGCTTCGACTCAGCCGCTTCGACTCAGCCGCGCGCCGCGGGGGTGCGCCGCACCGACCGGCCCGCGAGGACGTCGGTCCGCTTGCCGTCCTCGATCACGAAGCGCCCGTCGATCAGCACGTGCGGAATGCCCGTCGGGAGCGTCCGCGGCACCTCGAAGGTCGCCCCCGCGGCCACCGTCTCCGGGTCGAACAGCACCAGGTCGGCGCGGTATCCCTCGCGTACGAGCCCGCGGTCCGGCAGCCGCAGCCGGGCGGCGGCCCGCCCGGTGAGATGCGCGACGCACTCCTCCAGCGAGAGGATGCCCAGCTCACGGACGTACTTGCCCAGGTACTGGGGGAACGTGCCGTACGCGCGCGGGTGCGGCTTCGCGCCCTGCAGGATGCCGTCGCTGCCGCCCGTGTGCACGCGGTGCCGCATGATCTCCCGGACGTTCTCCTCGTGGCCGACGTGCTGGAGGATCGTCGAGCCGAGCCGGTCCTCGATGAGCAGCCGGCGGGCCGTCACCCACGGCTCCTCGCCGCGCTCGGCCGCGCTCTGCGCGACCGTCTTGCCGACGTACTCCGCGAGGTCCGGGTTCGAGACGCCGGAAATCTCGATCGTGTCCCACTCCATCGGGACGCCGTGACAGCCGTCCGCGCCCTCGACCTCCACGACGTGCCGGATGCGGGCCGCCTCGGCGTCGTCCCGCAGCCGCGCGAGGATCGCCTCCGGGCCGCCCTCGCTCACCCAGCTCGGCAGCATCGCGACGAGCGTCGTGCAGCCGGGGGTGTACGGGTAGGTGTCCAGGCTGATGTCCGCGCCGTCGTCCAGCGCCGCGTCCAGCAGGGCCAGCAGTTCGGGAGCGCGGCCCTTGTTCTCGCCGAAGTTCATGGTGGCGTGCGCGAGGTGCAGCGCGCAGCCGGCCTCGCGCGTGAGGCCGATCATCTCCTCGTACGCCCGGAGCGCGCCCGCGCCGTACGAGCGGTGGTGCGGGCAGTAGTACCCCTCGTACCGGGCCACCACCCGGCACAGCTCGGCAAGCTCGGAGTCCGAGGCGTACATGCCGGGCGTGTAGGTGAGGCCCGAGGAGAGGCCCACGGCGCCCTGCTCCATGCCCTCGGCGACCAGCCGCTTCATCCGCGCCAGCTCGGCGTCGGTCGCCGTGCGGTCGTCCCAGCCCATCGCCAGCATCCGGACCGTGCCCTGCGGGATCAGGTACGCGGCGTTGACCGCGATGCCCTGGCCGTCGAAGCCGTGGTCCAGCCGGTCCAGGTACTCGCCGACCGAGCGCCAGCTGAAGTCGATGCTCGTATCCCCGGGCGCACCGCCGTTCCAGCCCGCGATCTGGGCGCGGACCTCGGCGAGCGTGCGGTCGTCGACCGGCGCGTACGACAGGCCGTCCTGGCCGATCACTTCGAGGGTGACGCCTTGTGCGGCCTTGGCCTCGTGCGAGGGGTCGCGCAGGAGGGCGAGGTCGCTGTGGGCGTGCATGTCGATGAAGCCCGGGGCTAGCGCCAGGCCGGCTGCGTCGATGGTGCGGCGGGCCGTCGGGCGGTCGCCGCTGCCCTCCCGTACGACGGCGGCGATGCGGCCGCCGTCGAGTGCGACATCGGCGCGGTAGGAGGGACCGCCAGTGCCGTCTATGACGCTGACGTCACGGACCACGGTGTCCATGTGGGTTGCCTTTCTTGCGGCCGGTGGGCGGGCACACGGCCTCCGGCCGCGTTGTCCTCGATCTCCCCCAGCTACCGCTGGGAGGTGCCCCCAGACGGGCTGGGTTTTTCGGGCTTCTCAGAAGAACGTACGGACGAAGTCCGAGACCGTGCCGTCGGCCTCGACCAGCGGGATCAGCTGCCACTTGTCGAAGGACGTGCACGGGTGGGACAGGCCCATCCCGATCCAGTCGCCGACCTCCAGCTCGGCGCCCGGCTCGGTGCGGATCCAGGCGTGCTGGTCGGAGAGGCCGGTCACGGAGATGCCGTCGGCGGCGCGTACCGAGCCGTCCCGGGCCGACCGGACGACCTGCGCCTCGGGCAGGTCCAGGTCGTACGCCGCGTCCCGCTTGCCCGCGTTGGCGAACGCCTGCCCGCCGTTGGGGCGCGAGACGACCTGCGCCCACAGCCGGAAGGCGGGCTGCAGGGTGCCCTCGTCGGGGTGGCGGTTGAAGGGGGTGAGGTGGCGGTAGTGGCCGTCGTCGTGCGAGACGTACGCGCCGGAGCGCAGCAGCTTCAGTACCGGCCGGGACAGCTCCGGTACCTCGGCGAAGACCTCGGCGACCGTGTCGAACCACGCGCTGCCGCCCGCGCTCAGCACGATCTCGTCCAGGTCGGCGAAGCGGCCCGACTTGTCGAAGTCGACGAGCAGGGCCACGAGGCGGCGCAACCAGGCCGCGACCCGCTCGGCGTTCGCGTCCGGCACCTCGCCCTCGTACCCGGCGATGCCGACCAGCCGGAGGGTGTCCGCGGCGGCGATCGCGTTGGCCAGGTCCAGGCAGGTGGCCTCGTCACGGACGCCGGTACGGGCCGCGTCGCCCGCGCCCAGCTCGATGACGACGTCCACCGGGCGGGTGGCGCCGGCCTCGCGCAGCGCGGCGTTCATCAGCTCGATGCCGCGGAGCGAGTCGACGTAACAGATGAAGCGGAAGTCCGGGTCGGCGGCCAGCTCGCCCGCCAGCCAGCGCAGCGCGGCGGCGTCCACCAGCTCGTTGGCGAGGAAGATCCGCTGGATGCCGAACGCGCGGTAGACCCGGGCCTGGTGCGGTACGGCCGCGGTGATGCCCCACGCGCCGTGCGCCAGCTGGCGGGCGAAGAGCTGCGGGGCCATCGAGGTCTTGCCGTGCGGCGCGAAGGCGAGGCCGTGCCGGGTGGAGTAGGTCTCCATGACGGCGAGGTTGTGCTCGACCGACTCGGCGGAAAGGGCCAGGACCGGGGTGGTGAAGCCGCCGGTGAAGAGGTTGCGGCGCTGGGCCGCCAGGGCGCCGACCGTGAGTCCTTCCGCGTCCGGGGGGAGGGCCTTGAAGCGGTGGTCCACCCGTTCGTCCGCGAGCTGTCCGATGGGGTGATCGGACTGGGGATCGGCGGCCATGGGATGTCTCCTCAAATTTCCTGTTGCATCATCTGCAACGCCCATTGCGCATATCGCTGAATGCTGTCTAGCATCCGATTCATCGTCGGGTCAATGGTGGGGAAACGCGGGAAACACAGCGCTGAACACGCCCCCGCACCACCACCACGGCCCCGCACCACCCACCGCAAGGAGCAGGGAAACACCGTGACCACAGCGACCACGCCACCGCACGTCACCACCGACGTCGTCTGCCTGGGCGAGTCCATGGTCACCTTCCTGCCCGCACGCCCCGGCAGACTCGCCGACGTGCCGTCCTTCGACCGCGGCATCGGCGGCGCCGAGTCCAACGTCGCCTGCGCGCTGGCCGCCATCGGACACACCGCGCGGTGGGTCTCCCGGGTCGGCACCGACGGCTTCGGCGACCACCTCCTGGAGACGATCGCCGCACACGGTGTCGACGTGACCCACGTGCAGCGCGACCCCGGGCGCCCGACCGGCATCTACTTCCGTACCGCGGGCGAGCGCGCCACCGGTGCCGAGCCGGCGGCGGACGGGCAGGACCTCGCCGAGGTCGTCTACTACCGCGCCGGCTCCGCCGCCTCCGCGATGACCCCCGCCCTCCTTGACGGACCGGCCCTCCGGGATGCCCGCGTCGTCCATGTCACCGGCATCACCGCCGCCCTCTCCGACGGCTGCCTCGACGTCCTGAGGGCGATCACCGAGCGCCGCCCGGGCCGCCCGCTCGTCTCCTTCGACCTCAACTACCGCGTCGGCCTCTGGCAGGACCGCGCCGAGCAGGCGCCCGGCATCCTCCTCGGCCTCGCCCGCGGCTGCGACCTGGTCTTCGTCGGCGAGGACGAGGCCGCGGCCGCCTGGGACGTGCACGGCCCCGCCGCCGTGCGCGCGGCGCTCCCCGAGCCCGGCGTCCTCGTCGTCAAGCAGGGCAGCGAGGGCGCGACCGTGTACGAGCGGCAGCCCGACGGCACCGACACCGTGACCTTCGCGCCCGCGCTCAAGGTCGAGGTGGCGGCCCCGGTCGGCGCCGGTGACGCCTTCGCCGCCGGCTTCCTCTCCGCCACCCTGCGCGGCCTGCCCGTCTTCGACCGCATACGGCACGGCCACCTCATGGCCGCCGCCTCCCTCACCGTCCCCGGCGACCTCGGCACCCCGCCGGCCCGCGAGCTCACCGACCACCTCGTCGCGCTCGACGCGGCCGCCTGGGAGACACTGCGACTCGGCCCCGGCTGGACGGAGGACGGGGCCGGGAACGTACGGGTGGAGGTATCCCAGACATGAGTCAGACTGTCGACCGCGCACTGAGCATCCTGCCGTTGCTCGCGCAGGGGCCCGCCAACCTCGAACAGGTCGCCGACCGGCTCGGTGTGCACAAGTCCACCGCCCTGCGGCTGCTGCGCACGCTCCACGAGCACGGCATGGTGTACCGACAGCCCGACCAGCGCTACCGCCTGGGCGCCCGGCTCTTCGCGCTCGCCCAGGAGGCCGTCGAGAACCTCGACGTCCGCGACATCGCCCACCCCCACCTCGCCGAACTCAACGAGAAGGTGGGACACACCGTCCACCTCGCGGTGTACGAGGAGAACGAGGTCCTCTACATCGACAAGGTCGAGAGCCGCTACCCGGTCCGGATGTACTCGCGCATCGGCAAGCCCGTCGCGATCACCGTCGCCGCCGTCGCCAAGCTGCTGCTCGCCGACCTCCCCGAGCCCGAGCGCCGCGCCGTCGCCGAGCGGCTCGACTACCCCCAGTACACGGCCCGTTCGACCCCCGACGCCACGGCCTTCCTGGCCGAGCTGGCCAAGGTGCGCGAACAGGGCTGGGCCACCGACCTCGGTGGCCACGAGGAGTCCATCAACTGCATCGGGGCACCCATCCGCGGTGCGGACGGCCGGCTGGTCGCGGCGATGTCGGTCTCCGCGCCGAACGTCGTCGTCTCCGCCGAGGACCTCCTCAAACTGCTCCCGCTGGTGCGCCGTACCGCGGATGCCATCAGCCGGGAGTACTCCGGCAACGCCCCGGTAAGAACCCCGCAGGACCACAAGGAAGCCTGAGAACCACCATGACCGAGAAGACCGCCCTCACCCCGGCCACCCACACCACCCCGCCCGCGAAGTTCTCCCACGGCGTCAAGAAGGGCAACATCCTTCAGGTCGCCGGCCAGGTCGGCTTCCTCCCGGCCGTCGAGGGCCAGGCCCCCACCCCCGCGGGCCCGACCCTGCGCGAGCAGACCCTGCAGACCTTCGCCAACGTCAAGGCGATCCTCGAAGAGGGCGGCGCGACCTGGGACGACGTCATGATGATGCGCGTCTACCTCACCGACGTCGACCACTTCGCCGAGATGAACGAGATCTACAACGCGTACTTCGAGGAGCAGGGCCTGAAGGAGGCACCGGCCGCCCGTACGACGGTGTACGTCGGCCTGCCCAAGGGCCTGCTCATCGAGATCGACGCGCTCGCCGTCCTCGGCTGAACCACCCCTCCCAGC